>JANOXT010000021.1:0-2239 GCA_031418555.1 Lysobacterales bacterium
ATGCCTGAATCGCGGCTTCCGCCGCTCCCACAAACGCCGCTCCCACAAACAATGAGGCACGATTGAAGCCGCGCAGCGACATCCTCTTGCAGTGAGTTCCTGATGCCCAACTCTGTCATTGAAGCGCTTGTTCCGCACGCCATTCGTTTACGACATCAGACGCTGTCAGGCCTGATTGCCGACGATGCGCAGCGGCCGCAGGATTTCGCGTTCCGCGTCGGTCCGCTCTACGCCAGTTTCGCGCGTCAGCATTACGATCGCCCCGCGCTCGATACGCTGTTCGCGATCGCCGAATCGACCGACCTGGCGTCCGCAGTGCGCCGGCTGTTCGACGGGCAGCTTGTCAACGTCACCGAAGGCCGCGCTGCGCTGCACACCGCGCTGCGCAGCGATCTGTCCGCGGTCGCGCATGTTCGCGACGCGTCAATGCAGGCACGCGCCGCGCGCATGCAGATGGCGGTGATGGTCGATGATCTGCTCGTTTCCGGGGTGACCGATGTCGTCAGTGTCGGCATCGGCGGCTCGGATCTCGGCCCGCGGCTGGTCGCCGATGCGCTGTGCGGCAGCGACGGCGGCCCGCGTCTGCGCGTGCATTTCGTCTCCAACGTCGACGGCAACGCGGTGCGCCGCACGCTGGCGACGCTCGACCCCGCGCACACCGCGGCGATCCTGATTTCCAAGACATTCGGCACCCAGGAAACCCTGCTCAACGGCACGGTGGTGCGCGACTGGCTGCAGAACGACAGCCGCGTGTATGCGGTCAGCGCCAATGTGCAGCGCGCCGTCGACTTCGGTATCGACGCAAGCCGCATCCTGCCGATGTGGGACTGGGTCGGCGGCCGTTATTCGCTGTGGTCTGCGGTCGGGTTTCCGATCGCGCTGGCCATCGGCATGGACGGGTTCGAGCGTCTGCTTGCCGGCGCTGCGGATATGGACGCGCACGTGCTGGCGACGCCGCTGCGCGACAACGTCGCGGTGTGGCACGCGCTGACTGCGATCTGGAACCGCAATGCGATGGGCGCAGGCTCGCAGGTGATCCTGCCCTACGACGACCGTCTGCGGCTGTTGCCGAATTATCTGCAGCAGCTGGTGATGGAAAGTCTCGGCAAATCCGCGCGTCTGGATGGCGCGGCACTGATGGGTCACACCGTGCCGGTGTGGTGGGGCGGTGCGGGCACCGATACCCAGCACAGTTTTTTCCAGGCCCTGCATCAAGGCACGCAGATCGTGCCGGCGGATTTCATCGGCGTCATTCGCGCCGATCACGCGCATGCGGACAATCACGCTGCGCTGCTCGCGAATCTGCTGGCGCAGACCGAAGCCTTCGCCAACGGGCAGGCCAATGAAGATCCGCATCGTACCTATGCCGGCAACCGTCCCAGTACGCTGCTGTTGCTCGATGCGCTGACGCCGGAATCGATGGGCGCGCTGATCGCGCTGTACGAACACAGCGTCTATCTGCAGGCGGTGCTGTGGGGCATCAACGCATTCGATCAGTTCGGCGTGGAGCTCGGCAAACAGGTCGCGAACGCACTGCTGCCGGCGCTGCAGGGAAAAGCCGAAGCCGACGACCCGGTAACGCGTGCGCTGTTGGCGGAGATCCGCGGGCATTCTGCCTGACGGTATCCCGGTAGAGCGGCCTTCAGGCCGCTGATGATTCCACGGAAAAATGCACAGCGGCCTGAAGGCCGCTCTACCGGCTGTGCTGCGCCAACGCCCACTCGACATGCTCGCGCACCATTGCGTCATCGATGTCGCATTTCGATTGCAGCGCAGCCATCACTTCCGGCGTCGTCGGCGCATTGCCCAATGCGATCGCGAGATTGCGCAGCCAGCGCGCATGACCGCTGCGGCGAATCGGCGAGCCCTCGGTGCGCTGCAGGAATTCGTCTTCGCTCCACGCGAACAGATCGATCAGTGTCGATTTATCCAAGTCATTCCGCGCGCGGAAATCCGGTTCGTCGGTGGTCTTGGCGAACTTGTTCCACGGGCACACCAGCTGACAGTCGTCGCAGCCGAAGATGCGGTTGCCGATCAGCGGCCGCAGTTCCTCATCAATGCTGCCCTCATGCTCGATGGTGAGATACGCGATGCAGCGCCGCGCATCCAGTCGATACGGTGCGATGATCGCCTGGGTCGGACAGATGTCGATGCAGCGCGTGCAGGTGCCGCAGTGCGCGCTGGCCGGCGGGTCGATCGGCAGCGGCAGATCGACATAGAGTTCGCCGAGAAAAAACCA
>JANOXT010000022.1:0-6191 GCA_031418555.1 Lysobacterales bacterium
ATCGGACAATCGCATCAAGATCTGCTGCTGATCGTCGCGCATATCGAACGCGGTCAGACGATCCGGATCATCAGCGCACGCAGAGCGACCAGACAAGAGCGAACGATCTATGAGCAAGGTTGAAGACATGAGAGCCGAATATCGTCGCGAGGATCTCGGGACTGGGGTTCGCGGCAGATACCTGCGCCGATATTCGAAAGGCACCAACCTAGTGTTGCTCGACGACCGTGTGGTGCGTGCGTTTCCAAACGCCGACGCCGTCAATGAAGCGCTGCTGGGTTTGTTGGCACTGGCGGAGAAAGCCAAGCCCGCCGCGTCAAAGTCGCGCAAGCGCAGCGTTTGACAGCAATGGCATCGGATCAAGCCTACGACCAACCTTTCACGGTCGAACCCGGCCAGCGCAAGATCCGCAGCTTTGTGCTGCGTCAAGGCCGCTTCAGCCCAGCGCAGCAGCGCGCATTCGACGGCCTGTGGCCACGCTTCGGTCTGGACTATCAGGCAGCCACGCGCGATTACGACGCCATCTTCGGCCGCAGCGCGCAGCGCGTGGTCGAAATCGGTTTTGGGAATGGCGCTGCGTTGCGCTTTGCAGCCAAGCACGATCCGTCTCGGGATTACATCGGCATCGAAGTGCATGCGCCGGGCGTCGGTCGGCTGCTGAATGCCCTGGGCGACGACGGCAGCGATCACGTGCGCGTGTACCGCCACGATGCGGTGGAAGTGCTCAGCCACGACATCGCCGACGGCAGCCTCGACGAAATCCGGATTTATTTTCCCGATCCATGGCACAAGAAGCGCCACAACAAGCGCCGGCTGGTGCAGCCCGCATTCGCCGCGCTGCTGACGCAAAAACTCTGCGACAGCGGTCGCCTGCACTTGGCCACCGATTGGCGGGATTACGCCGAACAGATGTGGGACGTGCTGGACGCCACGCCCGGGCTGCGCAACCGCGCCGGCGCGCGTGGCCATGTACCGCGTCCCGACTGGCGGCCGCAGACGCATTTCGAAACCCGCGGCCAGAAACTCGGTCACGGCGTGTGGGATCTGCTCTACGACAAAACCCCCATCACCGACGACCGGCCCATCGACTGACCGATGGAAAACACTCTCACCCTCACCAGCGATATGCAGCTCGTCCTCGGGCTGACGGTGCTGACGATGGTGCTGTTCCTGTTCGAGCGGCTGCGCGCCGACGTGGTCGCGCTGGTGGTGCTGGTGCTGTTGGGCCTGACCGGTCTGGTCGCGCCGGAGGATCTGTTCAACGGCTTCTCGGGCAACGCGGTCATCAGCGTGATCGCAACCATGATCCTGGGGGCCGGTCTGGACCGCACCGGCGCGCTGAATCGCCTCGCTGCGTGGCTGCTGCGCCGCGCGCACGGGGTCGAACATCGGCTGCTGCTGTTCACTTCGGTCATCGCCGGCATCAACTCCTCGGTGATGCAGAACCCGTCGGTGATGGCCCTGTACCTGCCGGTGGCTTCGCGGCTGTCGTCGCGCACGGGCCTGCCGCTGTCGCGGCTGCTGTTTCCGATCGCGACCGGGATCATGATGGGCGGCGGGCTGACCATGGTCGGCAACTCGCCGCTGATCCTGCTCAACGATCTGCTGGTGTCGGCCAATGCCAATCTGCCGTCGGGGCTGACCACGCTCAAGCCGCTGCCGATGTTCGCGCCGATGCCGATCGGCTTCGCGCTGTTGGCCGCAGGTCTGGCGTATTTCCATTTCTTCGGCAGCAAGCGCCTGCACGAGAATGCGGCCGACGCCGGCGTGACCCCGGGGCGTACCGAAAGTTATTTCGCCAGCGCCTACGGCATCGACGGCGATGTCTATGAACTCACCGTCACCGCCGACAGCCCGCTGGTGGGCATGTCGCTGCGCGAAACCGAAACCCTGCACGATGCGCCGTTGATCCTGGCGCTGAAGACCGGCAATGAATCGCGTCTGGCGCCGCCGGGCGACGCGCGGATCTGGGTCGGCAGCGTGATGGGCGTGATGGGCCCGCGTCAGGCGATCGTCGATTTCGCCCAGAACCGCTTCCTGCGCAGCAGTTCGCGGCTGCGTGAATTCGCGGATCTGTTCAACCCCGCGCGCGCCGGCATTTCCGAGGCGGTCATCCCGCCAACGTCCACCTTCATCGGCAAGACCGCGACCGAACTGCAGCTGCGCAAGCTGCACAATCTGCGGCTGCTGGCGATCAATCGCGACAAGCAGGTGCTGCGCGAGAACGTGCGCGAAATGCCGCTGCGCGCCGGCGATCTGCTGGTGCTGCACAGCATCTGGCAGGATCTGGCGCAGGCCGCGAGCAATCGCGACTTCGTGCCGGTCACCGACTACCCGAAAGCCGAACAGCGCCCGCACAAGTTCAAGATGGCAATGACCATCTTCGGCATCACCATGCTGATCGCGCTGTCGTCGCGCATTCCCGCGTCGGTCGCGCTGATGACCGGCGTCGCCGGCATGCTGGTCACCGGCGTGTTGAAAATGGACGAAGCCTATGCCGCGATCAACTGGAAGACGGTATTCCTGATGGCGTGCCTGATCCCGCTGGGCTGGGCGATGGATTCCAGCGGCGCCGCCGCCTGGGTTGCGGCGCATTCGCTGGACCGGCTGCCCGAAGGCACGCCGCACTGGCTGCTGCAGATCGCGCTGGGCCTGCTGACCACGGCGTTTTCGCTGGTGATCAGCAACGTCGGCGCCACCATCGTGATGGTGCCGATCGCGATCAACCTGGCGCTGGCCTCCGGCAGCGATCCGACCTCGTTCGCGCTGATCGTGGCGCTGTCGGCCTCGAACAATTTCATGACCGCATCCAACCCGGTCATGTCGATGATCACCGGCCCCGCCGGTTACACCGCGAAAGAGCTGTGGAAAGTCGGCGGCCCGCTGTGCCTGCTCTACACCGCGATCGTCGTGCTGGCGGTCAACCTGCTGTTCTGAATCAGGGTCAATCCGGCGGGCCGACGAACGGTCGCTGTTTCTGGCCGCATCGAAGCGGACTTGCCGTTCAATACCCTGCTGAATTGTCAGTCATCATCGTCAGTCATCCAGCCGCCCGGGTCAGACGGGCCCGATCCAACCCACACCAACAGGTTTCCCATGAATCAGTTGCATAGCCCCAACAACGCGGAAGATATCGGCCAGCGCGTGCTGAAGCTGGTCGAGAACGTCCGCGGTCCAGACGATATCGCTCCCGGCCGCATCGAACAGCTGACCGGCATCAAGGTCGAATTCAACCCCGACGACGCCAGCGAATACGGTTTCAGCGGCCAACTGACCGACGCCTGGGCGTACAACCTGGTCTCGCTGCCGGAAGGCGCGGGCAAGACACCTTCGCGGATCATGTTCTCGTTCGACGACGAAAGCCGCAGCAACGCCGATATGGCGCCGATCTGCGCGCTCGATTTCGACGACTATGCCACTGCGCTGAAGACCGCCGGCTTCGTATCGAATCCCGCGCGCGGCAAACACGATCGCATCGATTACTGGGATTTCGCCCGCGACGACGTGTCCGTGCAGATCTATGTGCGCGGCGAAAACGACGCCAAGGCCGAGCACGTCTGCGTCTCCAAACTCATCATCAACGCGTGAGGCCCAGACCATGTCCGTACCTGCAGACAAAGTAATCCCGCCGCCGGCCCCCGTGACCCCGACCAAGGAAGAAAAGCTCGAGAAGATCCTCAAGGCCTTCGAGGCCGGCGATACAAAAACCGATCACCCGGGCAAGAACCTGCGCGAGCTGCTCGAAAAATCCCCGGACCTGAAAGCGCGCATCCTCGACTCCGTCGACAAGGGACATCTTGAGAAGTTCGCGCTGCTGCCCGCCGGCGCGAACGCCGGGGGCACCTACAGCCCCGACACCAAAACCATCGAGTTGCCGCGCGAATTCCTGAAGAAAGCCGACAAGGACAAGGGCGCGGCATCCGAACTGGTGTTCGTGATGGGGCATGAGATCCAGCATTCCTTCAACAGCACCGTCAGCGACAAGGCGACGGATGCGTTCGTGAAGGGTGTCGAAAAAATTGCCAAAGGCCCCGGCCCGCACGATTACACATCGGCGGTCAAAACGCTGATCCAGAACTATCGCGAGGACGAAGCCGGCGCGCACATCGGCGGCTTCAACGCCGTGTCTTCGCAGGTATTGAAGAACAATCCGAAAGCCGGCCTGAAAGAACTCTATAACGAAAATCCCGGCCGGATGGGCGACTTCATCGAACGCGGCGGCAAAGCGCCGGCGTTCACTTACGCTTTGAAACCCGGGCTGACCATCGAAGCGGACATGACGCTCAAGTCTTCGGCCGAAAACGTCAAGGCGATGGGCAAGCATTACTTCGACCAGCCGCCCAGCTCGGCGCGTCTGGGCACCAAGGGCAATCAGGACTACCCGAACTATTACGGCGAGTGGGCCGTCAACGTCATCAAGGATTTCGAGAAACAGGCGCTGGCCGACGCCAAGAAGCTGGACCCGAAGGCCGTCGCACCCGAGGTGAAGTTGAACCTCAAGGAGATCGGCCTCGATAAAGCGCTGTTGGACACCACCCTGAAATACACCGATACCAGTCCGAAAAAGCCGATCAGTCTTGCGCCAGGACAGTTTGACATTGAAGCTCATGCTGCTCCGGCCAAGGCCGAACCGGCGCTTTACGGTCAGGCGGTGCGCGCGCTGGAAAGACTCGGCCCCGATGCGGGCGTCAGTGGCGAAGGGCTGCACAACGTGGCCGCGTCCATGGCATCAAAGGCCGACAAGGCCGGCATGACCGAAATCAGCGGCGCGATCAAAGGCAACGGCAGCGGCGTCATCGCTTTTCAGGGCGACCCGGCCATCGATCAGGTCAAGCGCATCACCGTCGATGTCGAGACCGAGAAGATGAAGCCCGCCGCGAAAACGCTGGGAGACATGGGCAACGGCTCGGATCTCGCAGCGGTGGTCTCCGTTCAACCGCAGCGCGGTCAGGTCATGTAAGCGAAGATCGCGCAGCTGCGATCGCAACGCAAAACGCCCCGCTCGATGCGGGGCGTTTTTTGTTCCAGGCAAGACCTGCTGCGGCGCTACAGCCCTTTCGCCGCCTCTTCCACCGCCCGGAACAGCGCGCGGCCCTTGCTCATCGTCTCTTCCCACTCTTTCTGCGGGTCGGAGTCGTAAACGATCCCGGCGCCGGCCTGCACGTGTAGCTTGCCGTCCTGGATGACCGCGGTGCGGATCGCGATGGCGGTGTCGGCATCGCCATGCCAGCTGATGTAACCGATGCTGCCGGCGTAGACATTGCGCTTCACCGGCTCCAGTTCGCGGATCACTTCCAGCGCGCGGATTTTCGGCGCGCCGCTGACGGTGCCGGCGGGGAACGTGGCACGCAAGACATCGGCGTAGCTAAGCCCGTCTTTCAGGCGGCCGGTGACTTCGCTGACGATATGCATCACATGGCTGTAGCGTTCGATCACGAAGCGGTCGCCCACCTCCACCGTGCCCGGCTCGCTGATGCGGCCGACATCGTTGCGGCCCAGATCGATCAGCATCAGATGTTCGGCGCGTTCTTTGGGGTCGGCCAACAGTTCCGCTTCAAGCGCGAGATCTTCTTCGGGCGTTTTTCCGCGCGGGCGTGTGCCGGCAATCGGACGCACAGTGACGATGCCCGGCTTGCCCGGCGGTTGGTCGCCGTGTTCCAGACGCACCAGAATCTCCGGCGATGAGCCCACCACCTGCATGTCGCCGACATCCAGAAAATACATGTACGGCGACGGGTTCAACGCTCTCAGCGCGCGATACACATCGACCGGGCGCGCGCGGAACGGCACCGACAGCCGCTGACTCAACACCACCTGGAAAATATCGCCGGCGCGGATGTATTCCTTCGATTTCTCCACTGCGGCGATAAACGCTTCACGGGTGAAGCCGGACACGAAATCGGCTTCGCTCAGGCCGACCGAATCGCGGGTTTCCGGATAGCCGGGGCCACCCTGGCGCAGCCGATGGGTCAGCGCATCGAGGCGCCGGTTGGCGCGCGCCCAGGCCTGCGGTTCGCGCGGATCGGCGTGCACGATCAGATACAGCCGGCCCTTGAGATTGTCGAACACCGCCACGTCGCGGCTTTCCATCAGCAGGATATCGGGCGTGCCCAGCTCATCGGGCTTGGTGCCGCTGCGCAGCGTGGGCTCGATGTACTGGATGCACTCGAACCCGAACCAGCCGACCAGAC
>JANOXT010000023.1:0-15984 GCA_031418555.1 Lysobacterales bacterium
ACAAGCGCTGACTACGGCCGGAATCGAACTTCGGCGAAAAAAACGGGAGCCGCAAGGCTCCCGCTTCATTTGTGGCGACGATGAAGACGCCAGCTAATTTTTCAAACTGCGATTGTCTTCCTGCAGTTCGGGCTTGAAGGGCACGTCTGGTGGAGGACGTGCGACCGCTTCCTGATCCTGAAGGTTGGGGTCGTAGATCGTACAGCCGCCGCCAGCCTGCAGCAGCGATACCGTGCACTCGATGCGTTTGGTCGTACCCGGGATCGGAATCGCGACTTTCTTGATGCCGCGATTCACCCAGTCCTCAAGCAAGCTGCGGTTGGGCGCCCAGAAGCGGTCGAACCGGTTGGGTGTGTAATCCAGCGGCGGGCGTTTCAACCACGTGCCCATCCGGTCGATCTTCTCGAAGTCCTCGATGATCGTACCGGGCGGTAGACCGCCGCCTGCACGCCCGCCAGCGCCAGGTAGACGTACGCTGCCATCGCTGTTGAACAAGCCCGGATTTCGGCCAGCGGCGCTGTTCCCGGGCACGTTGCGCTTGGAATCGCCCCAGTCGTCGCTGCGTGTCGGGCTGGCAGCCGCACCGGGACGCGGGGATGGGGCGGGGCCAGCGCCGGACGGCGCCACGGTGGTGGCGCGCCCCGAACCCTGCGCTTGCGGTCGCCCGCCCGAAGTTGCAGTGCTGGGCGAGGTCGCGCTGGATGCAACGGCCGCGCGCCCCGCCGCCGCATTGCCTGACACCTGAGTCGGTTGCGGCGGCGCCGATGTTGGCGCCGAGGCCGTCGTCGTGGGCGCTGCCGGTGCCGGACGGGCCCTGATCTGAATCTCGCTCGGCGCATTTCGCAGAACAGGCTCACGCAGCTGCGGCGTGCGCACACTGACCTGAGAAAGTGCGCGGACCTGGACTTCCAGCGGTTGGCGGACTTCGATCTCGGCGACTTCAGTACGGAGTGCCTGCACGGTCGGCGCGATCGGCCGCGGGACCGGACGTTCGAGGACGCGAACCGGGGGACGCGGCTCGAAGGTCTCGACCCGCGTGATCTCCGTCGCCAGTGCAGGGGCGACCATTTCCAACTGCGGCAGGCTCAGGTCGCGTGGCACCGGCGCAGGCAGCGTGAAATCGATATCCGGCTGAGCGGTTTCGGTCACCACAAGGGGTTGGGCGCTGGCCGTCTGGACGGACTGCGGCGGCTGGTCGCTGCTGCTTTCTTTCACTACAGCGGACGCGGTTTCGGTTGGCGCAGCTGCACTGGCGGACTGTGTCGGCGCGCCAGCGGCCGCTGCGGCAGATGCATCGGTTTCGCCGGGCGCGGGTGCGCCGCCGGTTTCGGCAGGCGTACCGGTGCCGATGTATTCGACCTGCACCGATTCCCCCGCCTCACGCGCCTCCGGGGGTGCATCGCCGATCGCGATGAAGCCCACCCACACCAGCAGAAGCGCGAAAACCATATGCAAAATGGCCGATGAGACCGCGGCGATCCGTCGCACCTTGCGCTGATCGCGAGCCGCCGGCTCCCACTGCTGGCGGGCAAGGCTCGCGAATGCACTGCGGCGGCTGAGTTCAGCATCCGCTTTGGGAGGCGTGCGCGGGGGGCGGGCCAGAAACACCGCCAGGTAATCGGCGATCGGCGCGCCGGTCACAGCCCCGGCACGCTCGGTCATCGACAGAAACCAGGCGCGCCAAGTGGGCGGAAACGCGCCGAACGGGCGATCCGCATGCATCGGGAAACGACGCCCGTACCGGGCGTGCAGGACCTCGATCAGTTCCGCAGCGGAGAACACGTGCGGGGCGGCCGGGTCAGTTCGACGAACGCGCGATGTAAGGGGCCGCTCCGCTGGCATGATCGGTCGCGTCGCGCACAGCGACCACACCTGGAACCTTCTCCATCAGCGTCTTTTCGATGCCCTGTTTCAGCGTTACATCGGCCATACCGCAACCATGGCACCCGCCGCCGAAGTTCAGCAGGACAACGCCATCGGCGCTGACTTCCTGAACCGAGACATGACCCTTGTGCTCGGCAAGCTGTGGATTGATGTCATGTTCCACCACCCAGCGCACGCGCTCGACCAGCGATGCGGATTCGCTTGGAACTTCGCCTTTGATCTTGGGCGCACGGATCTGCAGCTGCCCGCCTGTGGTCTGTGCGGCGTAGTCGATCTCCGCACCATCGAGATAACGGATGCTGGCGGCGTCCAGCCATACCGTAAAGCCTTCGCAGTCCACGGCCCACTCATCGCCCTGCAGGTCGTGCGGTTCGGCAAACTCAAGGCGCACATCCGCACGCGGCGTACCGGGATGCATCGCGCTCAGGCGCACGCCCAGACCCGGCAGGGCCTCACGTTCGATCAAGCGACGGAAATGCGACTGAGCGGATTCGGAAATCTGGATCATGAGACTATTCTAACGGCCCAGCCCGCCGATGCTCGTGGCCTTTTCGTTATGCGGGCGTAATTGTGTTCAGTTTGAAGCGATCCGACCCAGGAGTTCTGTCATGTCCGACCTCATTCCCCTCGCCTTGGCCCATTGCGTCCCGCGCCGTGGCCATGAGCACCGTCTCTCTTCCGCCCGGATCGCAGAACTCATGCCTCAGCTCGCCGGCTGGGCGCTGGCCGAAAACGGCCAAGCGCTGGTGAAGACCTTCACCTTCCCGGACTACTACCGGACGATGGCTTTCACCAATGCGCTGGCGCATATCGCCCACCGGGAAGACCATCATCCCGACCTCGGCGTACATTACGACCGCTGTGTGGTGCGCTTCTCGACCCACGACGTCGGCGGTTTAAGCGAAAACGACTTCATCTGTGCAGCGAAGGCGGAGGCGCTGTCGAACTGATACCTGCTTTCACATTGGGCAAGGCGCGTCGGCCACTTGAAAATCCTATGTTTCCGATGTGCCATCCACCGGCGCGCAAGGCAACTATGTGTTTTCGGAAACAGTGACTAGGCAAGGACGAAAAGAGAAAATCCAGATGGCGACCGGCAAGAATGCCAAGCCCGCTCTCGACGACGCCCTCAAGAATGCGATCAACGCTCTTTTTCAACGGGATGATTTGTATCAAGCGCTTGCGCGAGCCAACGCGGCTCCCTACTTTGCCGTCATCAGCAGATTGAATGATCTCGTGGACATTGCTTTAAATTCCATCAGCAATGGCTACCGGTCATTGCTGATGGAAAAAGCGTGAATGCCGCTGGGTGTTGTTCGATGATCGGTTCGCGAATCAACCCAGTCGATCCAGCGCATCCACCAGCTCCGGCGCCAGCGTCGCATCCAGCAGATAGGGCGCGCGTCCGTCATCGAGCGCGAACTCCAGCGATGCCGCATGCAGGAACAGGCGCTTGAGGCCGAGCTGATCCCGCAGACGTTTGTTGACTTCAGGATCGCCGTATTTATCATCGCCCGCGACCGCATGACCGATATGCTGGGCGTGGACGCGGATCTGGTGGGTGCGGCCGGTCTCGATCCGGACTTCGCAGTAAGAATGTCCGCCGCGGCGTTCCAGAACCCGGAAATGGCTGAGAGACGCTTTGCCGCCGGGATGCACCTGGACGTGACGCTCACCACCCTGGCGGAGGCCGATATGCAGCGGCGCGTCGACGCTCATGGTGCCGTCGGGCATGCGGCCGACCAGCAGCGCCAGATAGCGTTTGGCGATTCCGCGGCCATCGTCGGCGTCGCTTTCGCGCATCAAGGCCTGCAGCTCGGTCAGCGCCGATCGCTTCTTGGCGATGATCATCAATCCGGACGTGTCGCGATCGAGGCGATGAACCAGCTCCAGCGTCTCCTTCGGCCGAAGCGCACGGAGGGTTTCGATCACCCCGAAGCTGATCCCGCTGCCACCGTGACTGGCGACGCCGGTGGGCTTGTTGATCGCCAACAGTCGGGCGTCTTCAAACACGATACTGGCGGCCATGGCATCGAGCAGGCCGGGCGCAGGGGTACCCTTCTCGCCCGGTTCGGTCAGCCTGACCGGTGGGATCCGCACCTCGTCTCCGCCTTCAAGCCGGGTTTCGGCCTTGGCTCGTCCGCCGTTGACGCGCACCTGACCACTGCGGATGATCTTGTAAATCAACGACCTGGGCGCACCCTTCAGCTGGCCGAACAGAAAGTTGTCCAAGCGCTGGTCGTCGCGGTCTTCGGGTACGCGGACCAGGCGGACTTGACCCGGTAGCGGTTGTGCAGGAGCAGATGAAGTCATAGGTCTTGTGATCCGAAGGGGGTTGATCTGTTACACTCGCCGCGCGATATAAGGGGTTGATTTCGCAGGGAGTTAGCGACAGACGCTTTGGCGTCGCGTCGCTCGAACGGGCCGAAAGCCCGCCTCCCCCGTGATATCCGACGCAGTGCGCGACCACCGCCTTCGGGGCGGCCATGTTAGCGGCTTGTCGGCAAAGCCGGTTATCGCCGAGTGCGTCAGACGCTCGAGCTGAACACGTCCCGAGCCGCCGCATCCTTGCGCCCCAAGCGCAGCCGACGCAGGCAGCCGGCCCAGGCAACACGTTATAGAACAACAAGCGCTCCCGCGGCTCGCCGTGGTGTTGCAGCGCTGGAATACTTGAAGCGGCGCATGCCGCGCGCCTGCCTCTGGCAGGCCCGCCTTCGGGCGGGACAAGCGCGCGACGGTGCCGCCGGCAGTCTCCAGAGGCGAAAACGCCCATGGCGTTCCGCGCGCCCGTTTCCAAACGGGGTTGATGCGCGATGAGGAACGCAAGACCATGAAACGCATGCTGATCAATGCGACGCAGGCAGAAGAACTGCGCGTCGCGATCGTCGACGGCCAGACGCTTTACGATATCGATATCGAACGTCCGTCCAAAGAACAGAAAAAATCCAATATCTACAAAGGCCGCATTACCCGGCTGGAGCCGTCGCTGGAAGCGGCGTTCGTCGAATACGGCGGAGACAAACACGGCTTCCTTCCGCTGAAGGAAATCTCGCGCGACTACTTCCAGAGCGGCGTGGACCATCACAAGGCCGGGATAAAGGAACTGCTGCGCGAAGGCCAGGAAATCGTCGTCCAGGTCGACAAGGAAGAGCGTGGCAACAAGGGCGCGGCCCTGACCACGTTCATCTCGCTGGCCGGCCGCTACATGGTGCTGATGCCGAATTCGCCCACCGCGGGCGGGGTTTCGCGCCGGATCGAAGGCGACGACCGCGCTGCGCTGAAAGCTGCGATGGACGTGCTGGCCATCCCCGACGACATGGGCGTGATCATCCGTACCGCCGGCGTCGGTCGCGACGCCGAAGAACTGCAATGGGATCTCGACTATCTCCTCAGCGTATGGAAGGCGATCGCCGAGGCGGCGCTGAAGAAGTCCTCGCCGTTCCTGATCTATCAGGAATCGCGGCTGATCATCCGCGCGCTGCGCGACTACATGCGCGCCGATATCGGCGAAATCCTGGTCGACACGCCAGAGATGTACGAAGAGGCGAAGGAATTCGTCGAACAGGTGATGCCGCAGAATCTGCGCAAGCTCAAGCAGTACGTCGACGACACGCCGCTGTTCAATCGCTTCCAGATCGAATCGCAGATCGAAAACGCCTATGAGCGTTCGGTGCGCCTGCCTTCCGGCGGTTCGCTGGTGATCGACCAGACCGAAGCGCTGACCGCGGTGGACGTGAACTCATCGCGCGCTACCAAAGGCGGCGACATTGAGGAAACCGCATTCAATACCAATCTGGAAGCGGCCGAAGAAGTCGCGCGCCAGATGCGGCTGCGCGATCTCGGCGGACTGGTGGTGATCGATTTCATCGACATGGCGTCCAGCAAGCACCAGCGCGATGTCGAAAACCGCCTGTCGCAGGCACTGAAGCACGACCGCGCCCGCGTGCAGCTGGGCCGTATTTCCAAGTTCGGCCTGATGGAAATGTCGCGTCAGCGCCTGCGCCCCAGCCTCGGCGAGTCGAGTCAGCTGGTGTGCCCGCGCTGCGATGGCCATGGCCGCATGCGCAGCATCGAATCGCTGTCGCTGTCGATCATCCGCCTCGCTGAAGAGCATGCGATGAAGGACAGCACCGGTCAGGTACTGGTGCAGGCTCCGGTCGAAATCGCCAATTACCTGCTCAACGAAAAGCGTCGCGCCTTGAATGAGATCGAAAAGCGCCACGATGCGCCGATCGTGATCGTGGCCGA
Source organism: Lysobacterales bacterium (assembly GCA_031418555.1). Classification (GTDB taxonomy): domain Bacteria; phylum Pseudomonadota; class Gammaproteobacteria; order Xanthomonadales; family Xanthomonadaceae; genus Lysobacter_I. The sequence goes on from JANOXT010000023.1 coordinate 6,133, forward strand.
CGAATCGCTGCATACGCCGCATTTCGAAGTCAGCCGGATCCGCGAAAACGAGCTGACAGAGGAAACATCGAAGCCGAGCTATCAGCGCGGCACACCGCGCAAACTGGCGACCATTGCGCTGACCAAGGCGAATCTCAACGTTCCCGCAGCACCGGCCGTGACCAACGTCAAGCCTGCGCGTCCGGCACCGATGCGCGAAGACCGCGAAGATGCTCCGCGCGTCGCCGCCGTCCAGCCGCAGGCGCAACTCCCGCAACCAGCGCCCGCACCCGCATTCGCGCAACCTGCGCCAGCCTCCAAACCCGCCGGTTTGATGGGCTGGCTGAAAGGTCTGTTCGGTAGCGAGCCCGCATCGACCACTACCGCTGCACCGCCACAATCGGAGTCGCAGCAGGGCCGTGACCGTGGCGAACGTTCCGACCGCAATGGCGGTCCACGCCGCGATCAGCGCCGGGACGAACGCGGACCGAAGGGTCAGCGCGAGCCGCGTCGCGATGAGCGACGCGACGATCAGCGCCGTGGCGCGCCGCAGGGTCAAGCGCCCAAGCCGCAGCAGAATGAGCCGCGACAGAACGAGCCGCGGCAACCGCAGGCTCCACGCCAACCGCAGCCGCAAAAACAGGCTCAGCCGCGGGTCGCGCAAAACAGTGTTCAAGCGCAGTCGCTTCAACAGCAACAGCCGCAACAGCAGCAAAAGACCGCGAACGCCGACAATCATCCGCAGCGTTCGCAGCCGCGTCGTGAAGAACGCGCCGCTGTCGCACCGGTGGATGCCTCGAAACCGCAGGCACACGCACCCGTGTCGACCGAAGCGACTGCGCTGCCGATCGTCGCGGCAACGCCTGTTGATCCGCCTGTATTCGCAGTCCATCCGGCAGATGCGAACGATCACGCTGTCGAGAAGACCGACGACGTGCAGATGGGCGATCAGGATTTTGCGCCTGATGGTGGCGATGATGCCGCACAGGATGGCAGCAGCCGTCGTCGTCGCGGCCGTCGCGGCGGACGCCGTCGTCGTCGCGGCAGCGGCGAAGGTGCCGCTGCAGGTGAGGTCCTGGCCGACGATGCATTGAGTAGCGATGAGCCCCAGGCTGCGGTCGACCGCAATCAGCCCGAGTTCGATTTCGACGATCTTCCGGCCGCGGAACGCCAACCTGTCGCTGCGGCGCCGATCATCGAAGCTCGGGCAAGCGCACCTGCAGCATCCAGCGCGATATCGACAATCGTGTCGATCGTAACGGCGGACGCAGCCCAGGATGTCGTTGACACCACCGCTCCAGCCGTCGAAGCACAGATTGCTCGTTTCGTACCGGATGAAGTGCAGGCAGTGGCCACGCCGGCTTCTATTGCAACGTCGACGGTCGCTGCGGTCGAACCTGCTGCGGTCGAACCTGCTGCAGCCGAGTCGTCCGCACTGGAATCCACTGCAGCGGTGACGCCGCCTGTCGTGGCTGAAGCGATGTTCGAGCCAATCCTGGATATTCCGGCTGCCGAAACAGCCGCGCCAGTCGCAAGCATCATCGAAGAACCCGCGATGAGCATTGCGATACCGGACGTTGCGGCGGAACTCTCCAGCGATATCGCCGCGCCGCAGTACGGTATCGGTCTGCAGCTGTTCGACCCGCTACCCGATGCAGAAGTGGTGATTCCCGTCGCCGACAACGACGACGGGCGCAAGGCCTGACAATCACCCCGCGCGCGTCACAGCGCGCGCGGGGTCGCTTACGCCGTATTGCGAACACAGCCGCGCCAGCGCGATGCTGTCCTGAATCCCGAGTTTTTCAAACAGTCTCGCCTTGTGCGTATTGACGGTCTTCGAGCTCAGGCTCAGCCGCCTGGCGATCTCCTCCTGGCGCAGACCTTGCGCCAGCAGCATGGCTACTTCCAGTTCGCGCGGCGTCAGACTGTCGAAGGGCGACGCCTCGCCGCCGATGCCCGCCAAGGCCAGATGCTGGGCGATCCCGTTGGCCAGAAACCGTTTCCCGCGCGCCACTTCGCGTACCGCCCGGAGAAGTTCGGCGGCGTCGCCCGCTTTGCCCACATAGCCCAGTGCGCCGGCTTCCATCAGACGTTTCGGGATCGGGCCATCCTCCAGCACCGACACCACCACCACCCTGCAGCCATAGTCGCCCTTGACGATCCGTTCGGTCACTTCAAGACCGCTGATCCCGGGCAAATGCAGGTCGCAGAGCACAACATCCGGCTTGAGTCTGCGGATCATCGGCAGCGCGATTTCGCCGGTATCGGCTTCGCCGACCACTTCGATGTCGCTTTCGGCCGAAAGCATCATGCGCATGCCGCTGCGCACCAGTACATGGTCGTCGAGAAGAAATACCCGGATGGTCATATCGGTCCCTGTGGCGTTGTCCTGCGCACAGACTAGGCAAGGCACGAGAGCCGGGCAAGTGGACCTTTCCGCATTGCGGGGTAGGAAAATCCCTACCGTCGTCCCTTCCACGCACGGCGATGACTTCCGGCAACGCTTCCGAGCCGTATTGTCTGGCACGATCCGGACTTTGATTTGCGGAACTTCGCCCATGTCCCTGCTGCCACGCCCACTTGCTCTGCCCGGCATGTCCATGCTGCTGGTTTTGTGCGTCGGCGCCTGCGCGGCAACCCCGGACATTGCGCCGATCGATCGAAAAATCGATCGAGCCGTTGATGCAGACACTGCGAATGTTTCCCACAGCGACTGGTATGGCGATGTGCGCAGCATGGCCGACGCCAAGGACAATGCTGCGCGACGCGCCTATCTGCGCCGGCGGTTGGAAAATAACGGAATGGCGATCACCGTCCAGCCGTTCGTCTCCGGCAATTTGCGGGGCGAGAACCTGATCGCGGACATCGGCGGAGCCGCCGACGCACCGCTGCTGCTGTTCGGCGCGCATTCCGACCGCGTGGATGCGGGCCGTGGCGCGGCCGACAACGCCTCCGGCAGCTCGGCAGTGCTGGCGCTGGCCGAAAGATTCAAACGCAAACCGCTCATGCATCACCGCGTGAAGATCGCGTTTTGGGATCTTGAGGAACGCGGCCTGCTCGGCGCTACCGCCTATGTGGAACAGAACAGCGAAAAACCTGCGCTGTACATCAACTTCGACGTTTTCGGATGGGGCAACACGCTCTGGATGATGAGCCCCGACATCGGGCATCCGCTGGTTGCCGCCAGCCGAAGCGCAGCGAAGACACAACAAATGCTGATCGATGCGGGGGATCAGTATCCGCCCAGCGATCACCTCGCCTTTATCAAAGCCGGATGGCCGGCAGTGTCCTATTCCTTGGTGGGCGCCGATGAGATTCCCGATATTCTCCGCGTGTTCGGCGGAAAGAGACCAGCGCGGGTGCCGAAACTGATAGCGGTGATCCATAGCCGCAAAGACACGATCGAACAGGTGGACGATGCGGCCGTGGCAAGGGGCATCGATGCGGTGGAAGCTGCGATCCGCGAATGGGACGCACAGACGCGTTGATCCGGCTCATGGGCGCGTGAAGTCGGTGAAGTCACCGTTCGAACGTCGCGCAATGGGTTCGCGGCGCGCCTGCGCAGGAATGTTCAAAACGCCTCGTATCAGAAGCCGTTCAACATCTTCCTCAATAACAGATGGATCATTGTCTGTGATGCCGAACGTCCGCGTAGCGGGCGGCGGTATTTGCAGTGACAACGCCAACGGCCAACAGCATATTTCTCGTCAAGCTTCGCCCGGATTCGGCATGACAGCAATTTTTTCGTGATCCGAGATTTTGGACAGGCTCTCCAGCGTGCCGGCAAGGTATATTGCATTCCATGAATATGCCCGCTGAAACCCGCGACGAATACAACCGCCTCGGCGAGCGCAAGGACGTTGTCCATCTGAAGGATTTCGCTCGCTGGAGCTATATCAGCAGCGAGGATTGGACCGAACTGTGCCGCCGCGCCGCAGACTTCATCGGCATCCAGGATGGCGACAACCTCTTCGAGGCCGGCTGCGGCTCCGGCGCCTTTCTGGCCGAAGTGGCCGCCTATCGAAAAGTCACGCTCGCGGGTGCCGATTTTGCCGAGAATCTGGTGACGATCGCCCAGAACCGGCTGCCGGGACACTTCCAGGTTGCCGACATCACCGATCTCTCGTCGACCGACAGCGGAAGTTACGACAAGGTGCTGTCGCACGGCGTATTCCTGTATCTGGATTCGCAGGATGCCGCGCGTCGTGCGGCGCTGGAAATGGTCCGCATCGCAAAGCCGCTGGGCACCGTCTACATCGGGATCGTCAACGATCCGGACCGCCACGCAGCATTCGACCATCCGCCTTCCGGCACTTTTCTGTTCACGCGTGCCTTCTGGCAGGATTTCGCCGCTCAACAAGAGCTCGATCTGGACATTGTCGACCAGGAGCGGATCTTCAGTAAACCATCCGGCTACGACTGCTATTCGCGCATCCGCTATTCACTTCTGCTGAAAAAGCGCTGACGGCCGATCGTCCACGGAACGGCGATGAGAGGCAATGAATCTTCGACTGCGACATCCGTGAAGGTCTTCATCGACCGCGAAGCGGAATGGACCGCGCGCATGAACATGGTCGACCGTGCGCAGCGCTTTCTGATCTTGACGACCTATTATTTCGGCAGCGATGAGCGCAGCGGGAATATGGTCGATGCGCTGCTGGCCGCGGCATGCAGAGGGGTGCGCGTCGTACTGGTGCTCGACCGTTTCGGCCAGCGGCTGGCGCAGAATCTCGGGCGTCCTTCCGAGCACCGCAGACTTAACGAACGTCTGGGCGAATTCCGCGCCGCTGGCGGTCTGATCGTGGAATGCGCGCCCCGATCGTTTCGACATCGCTGGGTCGGCGGCGGCATGCACGTGAAGATCCAGGTGTCGGAAGCGGGCGCCGCGATTTTCGGCAGCAGCAATATCGCGCACCATTCGTTCAGCCGATGGAACGAGGTTTCGCTGGAAATCGAGGGAAATATGGTCGCCGAACTGTTGCAGGAGGCATGCCGGTTCGCCAATCTTCCGCAGCGCGAATCCGCCGACTTCGGCGCATGGCTGCCGGCAACATCGACGGCAGCGCGCATCCCGCTGCGCTATCTGCGCGAGGATCCCGAAGCGCGTTCCGGCGCCCTGTTTCCGTTCGACAGCGTGGACAACCGGCTCACCGCGGAGCTGGTCGCATTGATCGATCGCGCGCAGCGTTCGCTTTGCATCACGTCCTTCTACTACAAGCCCGTCGCGAGCCTGAAAGCCGCGCTGCTGCGCGCTTGCCAGCGCGGCGTCGCGGTGGAGATCTTCCATTCCCATCGCGACTCGCTGGAAGTCTCGCAGCTTCCATGGATCTCGGCCTCGGCCCAATACCGCGTGATGCTCAACGCCGGCGCCCGCATCTATGAAAATCGCGCCGGCGAGCACTCCAAGGTCATTCTCGTCGATGGTCGCGAAGTCGCGGTCGGCAGCTACAACATGGAACATGCCGCCCACGACCGCTTGATCGAGGCAATGATATTTTCGGACGATGTCGCACTCTGCGAATGCTTCCGTTCGTTCTTCGACACGCTGCGCCGAAGCCCGGACAACAGCATGCTGTCGACGCGCTGGCACAGCGAACTGCCGGCGACACTGAGGCTCAAACGCTGGCTGTATCGTCCGCTGCAGCGCTGGATTTGATGTCGAAATCCGCCTCCGGCAGCGGCTTCCCGGGCGTCCAATCGCCATGCTGCAAACTGTCCAGCAGCCCTGCAACTTCAGTCTTGGCATCCAAGCTGTGCACCGGCAGCACCAGCACATCGCCCGCGCGGGCCCACGCCAACGCTTCGCGCGCGGCATCCGCTTCGCGCAGCCGCACCGGCAATGCATCGTCCGCAAAGCCCAGCCGCAGCAGCTCCGCGCGGATCACCTGCGCCACTTCGCCGGCGGCGCGGCCGCGCAGAAAACCGTCGATATCTTTCACCACCACCAGATCGGGCGCGAAACGCGCGGCGACTGCAGCGAGTTGGCGCACCTGATCGTCGTCGCGATTGCCGGCCTGGCCCAGCAGCAGTGCCATGCGCCCCGCCCCGCGTCGCGCCTGGGCGATACCGAGCAGGCCGGAAAGGCCATCCGGGTTGTGTGCGTAATCCAGGAATACTTCGATGCCCGCGAACGCCCAGTGCTGCAGGCGGCCGGGATTGTCGGCATGGCGGGCGCCGAAATCGGCGAGCACCGCGCGAATCGTCTCCACCGGCAGCTTCAGCAGCCACCCCGCGAGCGCAGCCGCAGCCGCATTGGCGATGTTGTAGCGCGCACGCCCTTCAAGCGTGATCGGCATTGCGGCGATATCGCCCAGATCGTGCATGCCGGTACCGTCGTCCAGCAGCAGACGCCCGTCGCGCACCGCGCAGCGCGGCAGGTCCATCGCATCCTCGGGCAATGCCGCGTGATCGACCGCGAACCACGCGATCCGCGACGCGGACGATGGCCCAAGCGCGCGCAGCAGGGTGTCTTCGGCGTTGAGCACCAGCCAGCCGTGCGCAGCGACCGCGCGCGCGACGGTCAATTTGACGTTCGCCAGATCCTCGACCGAGTGCACCCCGTACTCGCCGAAATGGTCGGCGCTGATATTGGTCACCACCGCGATATCGGCATTCGCCAGCGCCAACCCGCGGCGCAGCAGGCCGCCGCGCGCGGTTTCCAGTACTGCCGCTTCCACATCGGTGCGTCGCAGCAGCTGGCGCGCGCCCGCAGGGCCGGAATAATCGCCGCTTTCGAGACGTTCGATGTCGGTCGTATCGCCGACGAACAATCCGTCGGTGCAGGAATGCGCGGTGCGCAGCCCGTGCGCACGCAGCATCGCCGCGATCAGTCGTACCGTCGTGGTCTTGCCGTTGGAGCCGGTGACCAGCGCGGTCGGGATGGTACCCAGTGCCGACCACGGCACGTCGCCCGCCACGGGCAGCGCATCGATCGTCCAGGTTTGCCCGTGCACGCCAAGGCCGATACTCAGCGCATCGTCGTCATGCAGCGCGGGCACGCCATGCGTCTGCGCGGCGTTCAACAGGGCGATGACATCCGGGCGGCGCTCGGCGCAAGCGAGACGCTTCAGCGTGTGCAGCGCGGACGCGGTGTCATGCGTGGACGGATGTCCTGGCGCGTGAAAATCATGATACGCGACGCTGGCGCACCACGCCCATTCGTTGATTTCGGTTGCCGTGTACAGCTGGTCCGCCGGTGCGACGAACGCCAGCGACGTGGCGGTGCGATGCACGCGCACCACCGGTTCGGCCGCCAGCCAGCCCAGCGCTTCGCGTGCGGCATTCGCGCGCATCCACCACGCGGCAAGCGCAACCGGATCGCGCGCGTAGGTGCCCATGGTTTCGAGCGCCGCACCGCAGCCGGCGAAGTAGACGTTCGACCCGGTGAGGCGCCGCGAATCCTCGAACGGCGGCTCTGAAGGCATCAGCAGGATGGCGTTCAGTCGTCGCTTTCTCGCGAGATGAAGATGCCGCGCTCATCGCGGCTCACGCCTTCCCACTGCTCGGGCGAGAAGCGCGGCTCGGCCGCCTCTTCTTCGACCGCCACGGCAGCCGCCACCGCTGTCTTCTGCGGCATACCGTCGGGCTTGAACTTGATGACCTGCTTCCACGAGCGCACCAGCGCATCGGCGAACACCAGCAGCACGTCGCCGGGTTGCGCCATGCGCAGCCCCGCATCGATCGCCGCCTGCTCATCCGGAATGATGCTGATCTGATGATCGGCGACGCCGTGCTCGCGCAGGGTCGCGGCGATCAGCAGCGGCACTTCGTCGGGCTTGCGCCCGCGCAGACCGTCATCGCGGCGACAGATGTAGTGGTCGAAGCCACCGGCCACCGCCTTGGCGATCTCGCGCAGATCTTCATCGCGACGGTCGCCTGGGCCGGCCACCACCACAATGCGACGGCCGCTGACGTCGAGCCGCTGCGCGAGATCGGCCATCGCGCCGACCGCGTGCGCATTGTGGCCGTAGTCGAACAGCACCTTGAACGGATGCTCGTTGAACACGTTCATCCGGCCCGGGGCCTGGAAGAACGTACTGTCGAACGTACGCAGACCCTGACGGATCGCATCGAGTTTGATGCCCATCGAGAATGCCATGGCCGCGGCGAACATCGCGTTCTGCACGTTGTGCAGCGCCTTGCCTTCCAGCGTCGCCGGGATCAGATGCGTCCACAGCAGCGGAATGTGGCTGCCCTTGTCGTATAGCGTGATCATCTGGCCGTTGATGCCGCCCTCAAGCGCGCACGCGCGGCCGCCGGCGCGGATGTGTTCGCGCACCAGGCCGTGCGATGGGTTCATGGTGACGTAGCAGATGACTTTGGCGTCGGTATAGCCGCCCATCTTCAGCACATTGGGATCATCGGCGTTGAGCACCGCGCAGTCTTCGGCCACTTCGACGACGATGCGTTTGACTTCGGCCAACTGCTCCAGCGTGTCGATGCCCTTCATGCCGAGATGATCGGACTGCACATTAAGCACCGCACCGACATCGACTCTGGTCACGCCCATGCCGGCGCGCAATAACCCGCCGCGCGCGGTTTCCAGCACCGCGAAATCGATCTGCGGATCGGCCAGCACCATGCGCGCGGACACCGGCCCGGTCATGTCGCCTTCAACCGTGCGCTGGCCGTCGATATAGACGCCGTCGGTGGTGGTGAGGCCCGGCGTGAAGCCGGTCATCTTGGCGATGTGCGCGAGCATGCGCGAGGTAGTGGTTTTGCCGTTGGTGCCGGTGATCGCGGCGATCGGTACGCGCGACGGTGTGCCCTGCGGAAACAGCATGTCGATCACCGGGCCGGCGGCGTCGCGCGGCTTGCCTTCGCTGGGCGCCACGTGCATTCGGAAACCGGGCGCGGCGTTGACTTCGCAGATGCCGCCGCCGATGGTTTTGTAGCTTTCGGCGATATTGGTGCTGAGAAAATCCACGCCGCCCACGTCCAGACCGATCGCCTTGATCGCACGCACCGCCATCTCGCGGTTGTCCGGGTGGATGATGTCGGTGACATCGGTTGCCGTGCCGCCGGTGGAAAGATTCGCGGTCGAACGCAGATAGATGATGCGGCCCGCCTCGGGCACCGTGTCGGCCGTAACCTCAACGCGGGCCATCATCATTTCGGCCTGTGCGTCCAGTTCGATCCGGGTCAACACTTTCTCGTGACCCACGCCGCGACGCGGATCTTGGTTCACGATCTCGACCAGCTCACGGATGCTGTGCGTACCATCGCCAACCACGTGACCCGGCGTGCGCTTGGTCGCTGCGACCAGCTCGCCGTTGACGACCAGCAGGCGGTGATCGTCGCCTTCGCAGAAGGTTTCAACGATGACCGAGCGCGAAATCTCTTTCGCCTTCAAAAAACCTTCGACCACTTCCTCATCAGTGCCGAGCTTGATCGAAATACCGCGGCCATGATTGCCGTTGTACGGTTTGGTCACCACCGGAAACCCGATCTTGCGTGCGGCGCGGCGCGCAGCGCCTTCGCTTTGCACCAGTTCCTGACGCGGCACCGGCAGACCGAGCGAGCCGAGAATCTTGTTGGTCTCTTCCTTGTCGCTGGCCAGTTCGACCGCGATATGCGAGGTTTTTCCGGTCACCGTGGCCTGAATGCGCTGCTGGTATTTGCCGTGACCCAACTGCACCAACGACTGTTCGTTCAGACGCAGCCACGGGATATTGCGGTCTTCGGCGGCCTTCACCAGCGACATCGTCGACGGCCCCAGCGCGCGGCGCTGCGCATACTTGATGAACGTGTCGCGCGCTTCGGGCCAGTTCCAGTCTTCGGCCACAGCATCGGCCGAACGCAGTGCTTCCGGCAGCAGCGAGCGCAGCAGTTTCATCGCGAGTTCGCCGGCCTCAATGCCCTCCTCGCGCTGCG
>JANOXT010000024.1:0-8422 GCA_031418555.1 Lysobacterales bacterium
CAGCGGCTTCGGTATCCATGCAGTCAGGGCGGCGGCGTAGCGCGCACGGTTGCGCAGCGCGGCGAAACAGATCGCTTCGACCAGCGCGCGGTCGCGCGGGTCCGGAATGTTGGGCAATTCACCGCCGAATTCGCCCTTCAGCGAACGCCCGCGATGCAGCACAGCGTCGAGCACGCGCGCGGCGGTGAGGCGGGAGGCGGTGCCGTCGGTCATGGTTGTTGGCTCGCGTCGAGATCATCGTCGCTGTTGTGATCAAAGTCGTCGATATGCACGATGCGCTCGCCGTCGGCATCGATCTGCAGGAACAGATCAGACAGCGGATCGACCTCGGGATAGCTGCTGCCGGGATCGCAGACGATGCGTCTTTTCAAACGGGAAAACAGATGCCGCGCCAGTGCGACATCGTGCGGCCACGGCAGTGTTCCGTGCAGCATGACGTTGTGGGTTCCGTCGTCCAAGCGCTGCAGGAAAAGCTGCGCGTCGGCGAAGGTGTACAACGCCATCAATGGAGGTTCTCCCATTGAAGACGGATCGTGATGACACTCCCCCAGCGATTCGCGCAGGACCGCCAGCAGCGCCGTCTCGTCGCAATGGTCGATGCGCACTTCGATATCGCGATGCGTATGCGCGCTCATGGCGCGATCACGTCGCGACGCGCGTTGAGATAATCCGCGGCAGTGATGACCTTGCCGCCCGCGCGTTGCAGCGCGCGGATGCGCAGGGCACCGTCGGCGCAGACGATATCGATGCCGTCGCGACCCGCCGCCAGCACCGTGCCCGGCGTTTGGCCGTGCCCGACGGATACTGCAATCGCACCGTGGATACGCAGGCGCTTGCCGGCCAGTTCAGCTTCGGCCACCGGCCACGGGTTGAACGCGCGGACCTTGTTCGCAAGCACAGCGGCGGGCTGCGACCAGTCGAGCTTCGCCTCGTGTTTGTCGAGCTTGTGCGCGTAGATCACGCCGTCGTCGGGCTGCGCGCGTGCGACCGGGACGATGCCCGCGCGCAGCAGGCCCAAGCCGTCGGTCAAGATCTGCGCGCCAAGTTCTGAAAGACGATCGTGCAACTGTCCGCCGGTCTCATGTTCGCCGATGGGCAGCGACTGCGACAGCAGCACCGGGCCGGTGTCCAAGCCTTTTTCCATCTGCATCAGACACACGCCGGTGTCGGTGTCACCGGCTTCGATCGCCCGCTGGATCGGCGCCGCACCCCGCCAGCGCGGCAGCAGTGACGCGTGCACGTTCCAGCAGCCGTACTTCGGAATATCCAGAATGCTTTGCGGCAGGATCAGGCCGTAGGCGACCACGATCATGATGTCCGGCTCAAGTGCGCGCAGCGCATCGCGCGAGACCTGCTTCTTCAGCGTTTCCGGCTGCAGCACTTCGATCCCGCGCTGCAGCGCTTCCAGCTTCACCGGCGATGCGGTCAGCGCCCGCCCGCGTCCCGCGGGGCGATCCGGCTGCGTGTAGACCGCCACCACTTCGCTGTGCCGCGCAGCGGCGCGCAGGCAGGGGACGGCGAAGGTAGGGGTGCCGGCGAAGATGATGCGGAGTGACATAGCGCGACGGCCTTTTTTACTGTCATCCCGAGGCAAAGCCCAGGGACCTGCTGTTCTTCAAAAAGATAGGTAGAGCGGCCTGACCAGCCATCCGGCTGTTGAACACCAGGCCGCTTGCTCTTTTGACCCCCGGAAACGACACAGCGGCCTAAAGGCCGCTCTACCGAATTCGAAGCGAAACACTGGTCACTCCGCGCTATTCCGCCGCGCCTTCTCGAGCTTCTTGCGCACCATGTCGCGCTTCAGCGGCGACAGGTAATCGACGAACAGTTTGCCTTCGAGGTGATCCATCTCGTGCTGGATGCAGATCGCCAGCAGGCCGTCGGTGCTCAGCTCGAACGGCTGGCCGTCGCGGCCGTGGGCTTTCACGGTGATCTGGTTCGCGCGGGTGACGTCGGCATAGATGCCGGGCACCGACAGGCAGCCTTCCTGATACACCTGATGGCCGTCTGCCACGGCGATCTCCGGGTTGATAAAGACCAGCGGCTGCTGCTTCTCTTCGCTGATATCGATGACCATGAAACGCTGGTGCACGTCCACCTGGCTGGCGGCCAGACCGATGCCCGGGGCCTCGTACATGGTGTGGAACATGTCGTCGAGCAGGGTCTGGAAGGTCGGATCGGCGATCCGGGCCACGTCGACGGCCTGCGCTTTGGTGCGCAGACGGGGGTCGGGGAATTCGAGAATTGAGAGCAGCGTCATGTTTGTGAAGATGGGGCGGGGTTTGGGCGCGGACAAGCGCCATTGTAGCGCCTCCAGACTTGCCAAGAGCCGGGTTCTGTGGGCTATAGTGCAGTCGATGTATTGGGGAAAATCCCAAGGGGAGCAAGTAGATGGCCGTCATCCTTAAGCGCCTTTCTCACCGTCTGCAGGTGGTCTGCGTCGCCGCGTTGCTGACAGTGGGCACCTTCGCGGTCGCCCAGGAGTTCCGTGGCGACCATCCCGACACCTATACGGTGAAGCGTGGCGACACGCTCTGGGACATCTCTGGACGCTTCCTCAAGCGCCCGTGGCTGTGGCCCGAAATCTGGCAGGCGAACCCGCAGATCGCCAATCCGCATCTGATCTATCCGGGCGACGTGATCAGCCTTGCTTACCTCGACCGCATCGGGGTCACCCCCGGTCCCCGCACCGAGGCGCCGGTCAATGCGATCTCGCTGTCCGAGATCGAGGCCTATCTGCGCGATCTGCGCGTGGTCGACAGCTTCAAGGAGCTGCCGTACGTCGTCGGTCTGGAAGAAGACATCACCCGCGCCGTACGCGGCCACCAGGCGTATGCACGCGGGCTGCAGGGCGCGCAGATCGGCCAGCGCTACGCCGTGGTCCGGCCGACGGTGCGCTACGTGCGCATCGGCAAGCGCGAATGCTGCGATATGCTCAGCCGCAACGATTACGACTTCCGCGGCGGGCGCGTTCCCGGTTTCGGGACGTCGTGGAGCGACACCGCAGGCAACGAGATCGACGGTGAAGTGCTGGGCCAAGAGCTCAATCGGGTCAATGCCGGTACCGTCACCAAGCTGATGGAAGGCGATGTCGAAGTGACCACGCTGAAGCTGGACGATCCGAATCTGGAAGTGCGGGTCGGCGACCGCCTGATTGCGGTGGATGCCCAGCCGTACGACCTGCAGTTCTTCCCGCATCCGCCCAAGCAGGCTTTGGACGAGAACAAGGCCCGGGTGCTGGCGGTGGCCAACCAGCTGACCAGCGGCGGCCCGCACGACGTGGTCGCGATGTCGGTGGGTTCGCAGGACGGGATCGACAACGGCACCGTGCTGTCCATCTGGCGCCAGGGCACGAATACCGTCGATCGCGTCGAGGCCGGCTACTGGCGCGGCGACGAAACCGTCACCAAAGGCGCGCGCGTGCAGCTGCCGGACGAATATGCCGGCCACGTGATGATCTTCCGCACCTTCGACAAGGTCAGCTATGGCCTGGTGATGAAAGGCACCAAGCCCAGCCGCGTCGGCTACCGCCTGAAAGGCCCGGATGCGATGTAAGCGCGCCATCTGAAACGTAGGCATTTCCCTACCGATTGAAGCGATGGCGCCCTAGGGCGCCATCGTCGTTTGCGGGCTACGGTGACGGCATGAATTGCATCGATGCCGATACCGACGCGCTGCTCGCGCTGACCCTGACCGGCGGGCCCGCAGCACCGCGCCGCGCCCTGCTGGAAACCCATGGTTCCGCCGCTGCGGTCCGCGCGCTGCCCCGTCAGCGCTGGCGCGACGCCGGGCTGGAGACTGCGCAGATCCGCGCACTGGAAGGCGATCCCGGGGCTTTGGCGCCGGCCGTGCTGGCGCGCTGCCGCGAATGGCTGCAGACGCCGGCACATCGTCTGATCGGCTGGCAGGACACCGACTACCCGCCGCTGCTGCGCCGTATCGGCAGCCCGCCGCTGGCGCTGTTCGTGGCCGGCAACGCCGCCCTGCTGTGGCATCCGGCAGTGGCGGTGGTAGGCAGCCGCGGCCCCACCGTCGGCGGCCGCGACAATGCCCGCAGTTTTTCGCGCGCGCTGGCGACCGCGGGGTTCGGGATCACCAGCGGGCTGGCGGCGGGCGTGGATCGCGCCGCGCACGAGGCCGCGCTGGACGCTGGCGGGGTCACGGTCGCGGTGCTGGGCACGGGTCCCGACGTGCCCTATCCGCAGCATCATGTCGCGCTGCTGGAGCGCGTCGCCGCGGCCGCGGCCGTCGTCAGCGAGTACCCGCCGGGCACCGAGGCCCGCCGCGAGCACTTCCCCAGCCGCAACCGCATCATCGCCGGGCTGACCCTGGGTACGCTGGTCATCGAGGCCGCCAGCCGCTCCGGCGCGTCGATTACCGCCCGGCTCGCCGCCGATGCGGGGCGCGAAGTGTTCGCAGTGCCGGGCTCGATCCACAACCCGATGGCCCGCGGCTGCCATCGGCTGATCCGCGACGGCGCCGCGCTGGTCGAATCCGCCGACGAAGTCATCGCCGCGCTGGGCTCCTGGGCCGGTGCGCTGCGCGGCGACTTGCAGCGTCGCCTTGGCGGCCCCATCTCAGCTCATGGCGAGAAGCAGATGACGCTGTTGGATCCCGCCGTACACGACGACCCCGCCCACCACCGGTTGTGGCAGGCACTCGGACATGACCCAAGCGATATGGATCAGCTGGTCGCGCGCACCGGATTGACGGCCGCAGACCTGTCCTCCATGCTGCTGCAGATGGAATTGCAGGGGCGGGTGGCGGTCGAACACGGTCGTTACTGTCGTCGCTGATGCCTGTCGACAGGCGCCGGCATCCATCCTTTCCAGTGCGCCGACGGGCGCAAGTCAGGGGACATGAAAGAAAGCATTCTCGATGTGTTGCTTTATCTCTTCGAGCACTACATCGCCAACGACGCGGATCTGGCGCGGGACCGCGACTCCCTGCAGAACAATCTGCTGCAGGCCGGCTTCAGCCCCACCGAGATCCACAAGGCCTTCGATTGGCTGGACGGTCTGGCGGAGCGTCGTCCGGGGCCGGCCGCGCCGCGCGCCGATGGCCCGACCCGCATTTACTTCGGGCCGGAACTCGACAAGCTGGACGTCGAATGCCGCGGCTTCCTGATGTTTCTCGAACAGCAGGCCATTCTCGATGCCAACCAGCGCGAGCTGGTGCTGGACCGCGCGATGGCGCTCGACCAGGACGAGCTGGACCTCGACGATCTCAAGTGGGTGGTCCTGATGGTCCTGTTCAACCAGCCGGGGTCCGAAGCCGCCTACGCCTGGATGGAAACGCAGATGTTCGAGGACGACGGCGAGCTGGTGCACTGACGCACTGGTTCTGAATACGCGGGACACGTTGGGCTGCGTTCGGGGGAGCGCGGCCACCGGCAACAACGGCATTGCCGGAACGCACACGAAGGGGACAGCATGACCGATTGGTACTACCACGCACCGGGCCAAGGCCGGGTCGGGCCGCTCAGTGCGGAAGACATGCGCAGGTGTTTCCGCGAACGACGTATCGCGCGCGACACCCTGGCGTGGCACGAAGGCCTGCGCGAATGGCAGCCGGTCGAGCGCTTGATCGAAGAACTCGGCCTCAGTGGCGTGCAGCCCGATGCTTCGCTGCCGCCGCCCGTTCCACCGCGCCCGGCCGCGGCCACGGCGTCGCATGCCGGGCCGATGCGCAACATCGCCGCATCCCCACCGTCGAACCGCACCGGCTGCATCGTCGCGGCGATCGTGATCGGTCTGATCGGCCTGTTCGTGCTGGCCATGGTCGCCGCTATTGCGCTGCCGGCATACCAGGATTACGTGAAGCGCTCCAAGGCCGCACAGAGCGGTCAAGCCGCCCCCGACAGCGCCGTGCCGCTGCCGCGGAAGGCGCCGCAGAAGGTTGCGACGTTCGACGCCGGGCGCATGGCCAAGACCGACGCGCTCGCACGCGAACTGGTCACCGTCGCCATGCGCGAGTTCTATGCCGCCAACGGCAATGCGTGCCCGGACACGTTCGAATTCGACACGATCATGGTGCGCGCGCCGCGCTATCAGGGCAGCGAAAACCATGGCTGGTTCGGCATCGATCCTGCCAGCGCCGGCGAGGGCCAGTGCGCTTACGCAGTCCGGTTCTACGGCCTGGGCCCGGAAGTGCAGGACAAGACGCTGCGTTATGAAGTGAGCATCGCGGGCGAGGCGGTGACCCTTGTCTGTCGCAACCACAATCTGCCGTCGGGCCATCTGCCGCCGCTCTGTCACGTCGTCTGAGCGACGTGATTTGACCCTGCCCGCTTTCTGGAGCCCTGTCCATGTCGATGCCGCCCCCGATTCCGCCCAGCGCTTCCGCCCAAGCACAACCGCCGCCGGTGCAGGGGTCCACACAGATGCCCAAGCAGGGCATGTCCGGCTGCGTCATCGCCTGCATCGTCGGCGCGATCGTGGTTGTGCTGGGGATCGCTGTGATCGGCATCCTCGCGGCGATCGCGATTCCCGCCTATCAGGACTACGTCACCAGGTCGCATGTGGCGCAGGCCCTGCGGATGGCGCAGGACATCCAGGGCGATATCGATGCCCATCGCGAAGAGTCCGGCGCCTGCCCGGACAACGCCGCGATCGGTCTGGCCGACGATGAAGTCTTCACGTTGAGCGGCGACAGCGCCACCGCCCAGGGACAGGCGTCGGTGCTGGTCGGCGAGATCCAGGGCGGACACTGCGGCATCGAGCTGCAGTTCGCCAACGTCCACGCAGCCGTCGACGGAAAAACCCTGCTTCTGGAATCGACCGATACCGGCTGGACCTGTTTCGGCGGAACCCTGGACCGCAAACTCCGTCCGGCACAATGCCTCTCCTCCACGCTTTCCCCTTGACGGACCCAGCCCCATGACCGATTGGTACTACAGCGACGCGCAGCGCACCCAGCACGGCCCGGTGACCGCCGCCGATCTCGCCGCCATGCACACCAAGGGCCTGCTGCCGGCGGAAACCCTGGTCTGGCGCGAAGGCATGTCCGACTGGAAGCCCTGGCGCGAGATGATCCGGGAGGTGATCGCAGGCGACGCCCCGGGGGACGCCCGCGCAGAAGCGCTGGTCCAGGCGGCCGAGGCAGCGCCGGACGACGGCGCCTACCGCCCCTACGCTGTTGCCGAACCTTCGCCGTATGCGCCGCCGCAGGCGCGGGTGGACATGCAGCCGGGCATCGTCGCTGATGGCCGCGTGGTCTATGCAGGCTTCTGGAAACGCGTCGCCGCCAGCTTCATCGATTCGTTCATCGCCACCGCGCTGAGCTACATGGTGCAGATCCCGATGATGTTGATCATGGGCGTCGGCATGGCCGGTTTCGGCAGCGGCGGCGACCCGTTCTCCACCGGTGCGGGTATCGCCATGATCGGGCTGATCTACGTGATCGCGATCGGCATCCCGCTGCTCTATTTCAGCTGGATGCACTCCTCCGCCAACCAGGCCAGCCTTGGCAAGATGGCAGTGGGCATCAAGGTGGTGCGCACCGATGGCCAGCGGATCACCTTCTGGCGGGCCTTCGGCCGGTACTTCGGCTACATCCTGGGCGGTTTCACGCTTGGCATCGGCTACGTCATGGCGGCCTTCACCGACCGCAAGCAGGCGCTGCACGACATGATCAGCGACACCCTGGTGGTCGACAAATGGGCCTATACCGACCACCCGGAGTGGCAGCGCGACGAGTTGGGCACGGTCACCATCGTCATTCTGGCCCTGTTCGGTCTGGCAATGGTCGGCATGCTGGTCTTCATCGCGGTGATGTTCGCAGCGATTGCCGGCGGCGGCTTCCGCTGAACCGTTTTGTCCGCCCTGGTCCCGGAGTGGGACAAGGGCGGGGCAGGGTTTCTGCCGCGCTGTGCGAGCCGTCCGTTGCGCTGTCCAACCGGGCTTCGCCGCGCGCTGCCGCTTGACACGGGCGGCCCGGACGTGACACCACTAAAAAAGAGAACTCACCGAACGCCCGGGCCATCCCCGGGCGTCGCCTTCTGGCCGGACGCCTGAAAACGTCCGTCCAGCGCTGCCGGCCGATGCCGGCGCGCCCCTTTTGGATTACCGCCCCCCCATGGCCAAGAACCTCCTCATCGTCGAGTCGCCCGCCAAGGCCAAGACGATCAACAAATACCTCGGCAAGGACTTCCACGTCCTCGCCTCCTACGGTCACGTCCGCGACCTGGTGCCCAAGGAAGGCGCGGTGGATCCGACCCAGAACTTCGCGATGCGCTATGAACTCATCGAGAAGAACGAGAAGCACGTCGAGGCCATCGCCAAGGCCGCCAAGGCCGCCCAGACCATCTACCTGGCCACCGACCCGGACCGCGAAGGCGAGGCGATCAGCTGGCACATCGCCGAGATCCTGCGCGAGCGTGGCCTCATTGCCGGCAAGCAGGTCGGCCGCGTCGTCTTCACCG
>JANOXT010000025.1:0-9958 GCA_031418555.1 Lysobacterales bacterium
GCGGTTTGCTGCGTCTGCGCCGATGCGGAAGCCGCCGGTGCCGCACGCGCAGACTCGACGTTGAGGACGCGCGCCTGCAGACGCTGCACGTCGCGTTCGAGGGCGTCGATCCGCATCTTTGCATTGCCGATCTTGACCAGCGCCATCACCAGCAGCAGGGGCACCGTGAGCAGCGCGAGGCCCAGCAGGATCAGAATCCCAGCGAAATCATCCATCAGCAGCCGCCCTCATGCGGCACGTCCCCCTCGTTCGCCGCCGCTTGCATGCCTCGGGCGAACACGGCTGCAGCCTTCCCCATGCGGGCATGAATTGCAACCGACCCGTCCGTACGTAGCGCCCCGGGCAGCTGCCGGTATCGTCAGCCGATACCCCGCCGGCAACGATTGCGCTTGCTCCGGCGGGCGGATCGTCAGACTCTAGGACGATGACCGGATCCCGACGCCGCACCTCGCAACCGCCGAACAATCTGCAGATGGCGTATATCGCCAAACTCGCCGGCGTGTCCGAATCCACCGTCTCGCGTGCGCTGAAAGACAGCCCGCTGATCGCCGCCAGCACCCGCGAGCGCATCCAGCGCCTCGCCGAGGAGGCCGGCTATGCGGTCAATCCGGTCGCCAGCAGCCTGCGTTCCCGCCAGACCGGCGTCATTACGGTCGCTGTGCCGCTGGTGCATGAGCGCGAACCGCATCTGGTCGATCCCTTCATGATGACGATGCTCGCGCATCTCGCCGATGCGCTGAGCGACCGCGGCTACAACATGCTGCTGTCGAAGGTCGCCGCGCACCAGGACGGCTGGGTGCGCAAACTGCAGCAGCCAGGCCGCAGCGACGGCGTGATCCTGATCGGTCAAAGCTTCGAACACGGCTCGATCAACGAAGCCGCGCGCGCCGGCATTCCGCTCACCGCCTGGGGCACGCGGCTGCCGGCGCAGAAATATCCCGTAGTGGGCACCGACAACCGGTTAGGCGGCCAGATCGGCACCGAACATCTGATCCGCCACGGCCGCCGCCGCATCGCGTTTCTCGGCGACGAGCGCCTGCCGGAAGTCGGACACCGCCATGAAGGCTACCGCTACGCACTGCGCACTGCAGGTTTGAAAGCGCATGCCGGGCTGCACGTGCGCAGCCATTTCGGCAGCGAGGACGCGCATGCCAGCGTGCGCGCGCTGATCGAAAGCGGCGCCGATTTCGACGGCGTGATGGCGGCATCCGACGTGATCGCCATCAGTGCGATCCGCGCGCTGTCCGAATCGGGCCGCCGCGTACCGCAGGATGTCTCGATCGTCGGCTTCGACGATATTCTGCTGGCCGAACATACCAATCCGCCGCTGACCACCGTACGCCAGGAGCTGGCGCAGGGCGCGATCACCCTGGTCGACACCGTGATCGCCGCCATTCGCGGCGAGCATCCGGAATCGACCACGCTGGCGCCGAGTTTGATTGTCAGGGCTTCGGCGTAGCGTCGCCGGTCATTGCAGCGATGGCGCAGATCCGTTTGGATATCTGTCGGATCCGCACTGGATCTCAGCAAGCAGGACCCGGCTGTTCACCGGGCCTGCCGCCATTTGACGTGCGCGCTACGCGCTAGCCGTGTCGCAGGACGCGGAACAACCGATCAGGGCTGGGTCCAGATCTGCGATTGAACGCCTTCATAATTCCATCCATTCCCGCCAGCGCCCAGTTCACCCCAGTTCGTGGTGTAGAAATGGCTTCCGCTGATGCCGTTGACGTAACGATACAGATTGGCGGTCTGTGCGGTCGCGATGGTCGGGACATAACCCGCGACGCCTTCGTAGTTCCATCCGTTTCCGCCAGCGCCAAGTTCAGCCCAGTTGGTGGTGTAGAAGTGGCCGGTGCCCTGATAGCGATACAAAGGCGCTGTATTCGCAGCATTGCTGGAAACGAGATAACCCGCCACGCCTTCGTAGGTCCAACCGCCAAAGCCTGCAGCGGACAGCTCATTCCAGTTCATGGTGTAGAAATGGCCCGAATATCCCACGTAGCGGAACAATGCGGCCCGCGGCGTCGTGCTCAAACGAGAGAACAGCAGGTGATTCGGCGAAGCGGGGCCAGCGTTGCCGACCACGCCGGGCGTCGACTTGCCGACCACCGTTGATACGACTTCACCGGTGCCCGCGCCGGGATTGATCTGCAGAAACAGCGCGGCCGTACCCGCGACGTGCGGAGACGCCATCGAGGTGCCGCTCAGCACCGCACTTGCGGTGTTGCTGGTATACCAGGCCGAGGTGATCGAGCCGCCTGGCGCGAACAGATCGACGCAGGTGCCGTAATTCGAAAACGACGAACGCGAACCGCCGATGTCGATGGAGCCGACGGTCAGCGCTCTGCGCACGCGCGCCGGCGATTTGGCGCAGGCATCACCCGCATCGTTGCCCGCGGCGACGACAACGGTGACGCCACTATTGATCAGGTTTTCGACCGCGGCGTCGACCGAGGTATTGCCGGCGCCGCCGAGGCTCATATTGGCGACTGCAGGCAGCTGGCGATTGGTGGCCACCCAGTCGATACCCGCGATGATCGTCGACCATGCGGAGCCGCCCGAACAGCCGAACACGCGCACGGGATGAACGATCGCGGATTTGGCGACGCCCCAGGTCGTACCGGCGACAGTACCGGCAACGTGCGTGCCATGACCATTGCAATCGTTGACACCGCCACCGATGAAGTCGGCGCCGTTGCCGACACGGCCGGCGAATTCGCTGTGCGCAGTGTTGATACCGGAATCGACGATGTAGGCATGCACGCCCGCGCCGGTGACGTCGTAGGTATAGCTGGCATCAAGCGGCAGCGCGCGCTGGTCGATGCGATCGATGCCCCAGGTCGCACCGCTCTGGGTCGGATTCATCTGCGCCATGCCGTCTTCTTCGACATAGGCGACCCGCGGGTCGGCGAGCAATTTCGCCAGAGCCGCATCGTCCGCACGGACAACAAAACCGCGCAGCGCGGATTGATAGGTGCGCACCAGTTTTACACGATGATCGGTTGCCAGCGTCTGCGCAACAGTACCGATACGCGCAGCGCGCGAGCGCTCGCCGGCAAGGCTTGCAGCTTCCGGCTTCATAACGACGATGTACTGGCCTTGGATCGGTTTTCGGCTGGTGCGCAGTTCGGCGGACCATGCAGACGTCGAAGCCGCTGCAAGCAGAATGGATGCAGCGATGGCTGCAGAAAGTTTTGAATAGCCTTGTTCCATAACGATCAATCTCCTTGGCAATAGATGTGAAACTGGGGGGTTTATTTCCACAGTTCTGGTGATCGCGCGATTTGTATACGCCTGTGCAGGTCGTATTCCACATCAGGATCGCGGCCACCCTATCGCCTTATCGGAGCCATATCAATTGTTGAAATCCAGCATTGAACAGGATAATAGTCCGCATGCTTTGCACGTCGATATCGGTGCCTGCAAAAAATCGTTGGCATGGACTTCAATCCCACCTATGGTCTCCGGCAATCGCACACGTATCTGCCATTCTGCTGGTCGATACTTTGATCATCTCGGTATACAGCGATGCCCGTATTCTATGGCGCTGGCGCCATGCTCGATTGTCAGGGCATCTGCGTACACTTGCAGCACGTTGGTAGAGCGGGCTTCAGCCCGCTGCCCTTTGTCAGAAAACAGCATAGCGGGCTGAAGCCCGCTCTACCGGCTGCATCAGCGGAAGGTCCACACAATCACCGCCGTCAGCAACAACAGCAGCACCGACAGCACGCGGTAGTTCTGCCACCACGGCAGACCGGCCAGCTGGCGGGTTTCGTCGCGGTAGAACGCAGGCGTCCACAGCATCGCACCGATCTGCGCCATCGACGGCGGCGTAGTGGCGGCGCTGACCGCCACCAGCACGATCGCGCTCAGCGCGAACAGCAGCGGCGCGACGTAGAGGAAATGCAGGCCCAGCGGTGTCGGCGCCATTACGTTCGCATAGAACAGCGCGGCGCCGCCGAGCAGGCCGGCGACGATCGACGCAAGCGCGCCCTTCGCATTCGCGCCGCGCCAGAACAGGCCGATCAAAAACAGCGCGCACACCGGCGGCACCGCGTACGCCAACACCGCCTGCAGGTATTGCCACAGCGATTCAAAACGCTCGATCTGCGGTGCCCACGCCACCGCCAGCACCATGAACACGATCGTGGTGATGCGGCCCGCACGCACCAGCGTTGCGCTGTCGGCGTTGGGCAGGCGGGGACTCACGAAATCCATGGTGACCAGCGTCGCCGCGGAATTGAAGGTGCTGGCAATGGACGACATGATCGCGGCGAAAAATCCGGCGATCACCACGCCGACCAGCCCTGCCGGCAGCAGATCGAAGATCAGCGTCGGATAGACCAGATCGGGCTTGTCCAGATGCGGATACAGCAGAATGGCCGCCGTGCCCGGCAGCACCATCAGGTACAGCACCGGCAGTTTCAGCAGCCCGGCGAACAGCGCACCCCAGCGGCCGTGGTTTTCGTCTTTCGCCGACAGCACGCGCTGCACCATGAACTGGTTGGTGCACCAGAAATAAAAGCCCAGCAGCGGCACGCCCAACACCAGACCGAGCCACGGCACGCCGGGGTCATCGAGCGGGCGGATCAGCGACAGTTTGGCCGGATCCACCGCCGCCATCACCGCGTCCCAGCCGCCGGCTTTGTCGAACGCGAAGAACGAGATGAACACCGACGCCCCGAGCAGGATCACCGCCTGCACGGTTTCGGTGTAGATGACCGCGCGCAGGCCGCCGGCGACGGTGTAAATGCCTGCGGACAGCGCCAGCACGGCGACGATCTGCCACAGCGGCCACTGCGGAAGAATGAGTTTGAGCATGATCGCGCCGCCGTACAGGGTGCCGGCGGTGTCGACGACGATATTGAGAAAGATCGTCAGCGCCGAGAAATACACCCGCGCGCGGCGGTCGTAGCGGCGCTCCAGATATTCCGGCAGCGTGTACACCTGCGAGCGCAGCAGGAACGGCAGGAAGAACACGCAGAAAAAGGCGAGCACCACGGTCGCCATCCATTCGTAGTTGTAGACCGAGATGCCGTTGCCGTAGGCCGCACCGGCGAGGCCGATCAGCGTGGTGGAGGAAATATTCGACGCCAGCAGCGCAAGGCCGATCACCGGCCACGTCATCGATCGCGATGCCAGGAAATAATCTTCCGCCGAAGCCTGCCGCTTCGACACGTACAGACCCAGGGCGATGATGCCGAGCGCATACAGCGCGATCACGGCCAGATCGAGGCCACCAAGATGCACATTCAGATCGGCCATTGCACGGCTCCATGGATTCGGGCGCCGGCTCGATACCCCGCCGGCGCGGCGATATTGCGCCAATGCAATCGATTGTACATGCTGCATTGCAGCATGGCCCGCAGGCATCGGCGATCCGCGAAACCCTGTTGCAGGCATTTGAAAAACGGCACGGAAACAGCCTTATTGCGCGGTTTCAGCGTGTTTCTCGATGCTGCATACGCACTCAGCAGCGCATGACTTTTCGACCAGCGGCGCATGTCTCGCTGCACCGCAGCTTGCAATCGATTGCACGATCGTTTATCACATGCCGCACCGGGCAGCCGCCCGTCCCAGACCATCCGGAGGGAATACCGCCATGCGTCGCCCGTCGAAATTGCCGCCCCAACGCCGCACCACCGCGCTTCGCCCACATGCTTTGTCCTGGGCCGTCTGCCTGCTGCTGGCGCCCACGTTCGCTTCGGCGCAGTCGGCCGCTGCGCCGACGGGCGACGCGGACGCCGCCAACGATCTGGACACCATCGTCATCACCGCCACCGCTGGCGGCAAATCCAAACTGCGCACCAGCGTGTCGACCAGCAGTATCAACGCTGAGACCATCGAACGCTCGGCGCCGCGCTCCACTGCGGAAATCTTCCGCAACATCCCGGGCATCCGCTCCGAATCCACCGGTGGCGAAGGCAACGCCAACATCGCTGTGCGCGGCCTGCCGGTCGCGTCGGGCGGCGCCAAATTCCTGCAGCTGCAGGAAGACGGTCTGCCGGTAATGGAGTTCGGCGATATCGCGTTCGGCAACGCCGATATCTTCCTGCGCAACGACTGGTCCATCGATCGCATCGAAGCGGTACGCGGTGGCTCCGCGTCGACCTTCGCCAGCAATTCGCCCGGCGGCGTGATCAACGTCATCAGCAACACCGGCGAACAGCAGGGCGGTGCCGTGGGCATCACCACTGGGCTGGACTACGGCAGCAACCGCGTCGATTTCCGCTACGGCATGCCATTCGGCGACGGCTGGCGCTTCCACGTCGCCGGTTTCTATCGCCGCGGCGACGGCGTGCGCGATGCCGGCTACACCGCAGAAAAAGGCGGCCAGCTCAAGGCCAATCTGACCAAGGACTTCGACAACGGCTTCGTGCGCTTTTACTTCAAGCGCCTCGACGACCGCGCGATCGGCTATCTGCCGGTCCCGACCCGCGCCACCGGCAGCAACGGCAGCCCGAATCTCGGCGCGATCCAGGGCTTCGACCCGGCCCGCGATACGCTGCAGAGCCGCTATTTCCTGACCGATATCGGCCTGGACGGCAGCAACAACCGCCGCAGCACCGACATCGCCGACGGCATGCATCCGGACAGCACCGTGGTCGGCGCCGAAGCCGAATTCCGCTTCGGCGATGGCTGGAGAATCAACGAGAAATTCCGCTATGCCGACACCAGCGGTCGTTTCGTCGGCCAGTTCCCGGCGGAAGTCGGCACTGCCGCCGCCATCGCGCCCACCATCGGCGGCGCTGGCGCCACATTGCGCTACAGCAACGGCCCGAACGCCGGCCAGGCATACACCGGTACGGTGGTGCGCACGCATCTGTTCAACACCACGCTCAACGATCTGGGCAACTACGCCAACGATCTCAAACTCACCCGCACTTTCGGCATGGGCGACGGCGGCAATCTCGATCTCAGCGCCGGCTATTACCGTTCGCGCCAGAACATCGACATGGACTGGGTGTGGAATTCGTATCTGCAGGAACTGCGCGGCAACGGACGTTCCGCACTGATCGATGTGATCAGCGCGACCAACGTCAACCTGTCCGACAGCGGCCTGTATGCCTACGGCGTGCCGTTCTGGGGCAACTGCTGCACGCGCAGCTACAACGCGAAATATGAAGTCGGCGCGCCGTATCTTTCGGCTGCGTTCTCGCTGGGCAAGCTAGATATCGACGCCAGCGTGCGTCGCGACAGCGGCAAAGCCACCGGCAACTATGCCGGCAGCGTGCAGGCGATCAACGTCGATGTGGACGGCAACGGCATCATTTCCGGACCGGAGCGCAATGTGTCGCGGATCAACAACGCTGCCGCCTCGCCAATCGACTACGACTGGGGCTACACCTCGTACTCGGTGGGCGCGAACTATCTGATCAACGACGACCTTGCCGGCTTTGCGCGGATCAGCCGCGGTGGCCGAGCCAATGCCGACCGTCTGCTGTTCGGTGTGGTCCAGCCCGATGGTTCGGTGCGCGCACAGGATGCGGTGGATCTGGTCGATCAATACGAAGCCGGCCTGAAATGGCGTCGCGACGGTTTCAGCCTGTTCGCGACCGCGTTCATGGCCAAGACCGAGGAACAAAACTATGAGTTGAACAGCCAGCGCTTCTTCGACCGCGTCTACAAATCGCGCGGCATCGAGCTGGAAGCCGCGCTACGCTACGACGCGTTCTTCCTCAACGGTGGCCTGACCTGGACCGATGCGCAGATCAGCAAGGACAACATCTCGCCTGCGAACGAAGGCAATACCCCGCGTCGCCAGGCCGATGTGGTCTATCAGCTCACTGGCGGATATGCAGCGGCCAACTGGACCGTCGGCGCCAACATCATCGGCACTGGCGATGCCTACGCACAGGACAACAATCAGCTGGTGATGCCCGGCTACACGCAGATGAATCTGTTCGCGGACTATCGTTTCGCGGACAGCTGGGTGGTCGGTTTGAACGTCAACAACCTGTTCAACACCTTCGGCATTACCGAAGCGGAGGAAGGCAGCATCGTCTACGGCGCGCAGAACATCATCCGCGCGCGTTCCATCCCGGGCCGCACGGCCTCGCTCAGCGTCCGCTACGAGTTCTGAGCATGCGGCGGCGCGCGTCGGGGAGGCCCCTCCCCTCCGGCGCGCGTCGTCGTATCGCCTTGCCGATCGCCACGATGGAATCGCGACAGTGGAACCGAGATGACTGAATCAATATGCATCGAATCAACATGCATTCAATCAACATGTATTCAATCCACATGCATTGAATCGACATGAGCGAGTCGATATGAGCGCCTACGCCTCCATTGCGGACGGCGACCCTCACCGTCATCGCTTCATCGAAGCGATGCCCTCTGCTGGACAGACGCGGACGCTGGCGCGCTGGGATGCGCACGGCCCGCGGCTCATCGAAGCCTTGACCGCGCTCTACCGCGACGCACCGCGCTTCGATGCTGCCCTGCAGCGCCTGTTCACCGGTATGGCCGCCTGCGCCAACGCGAGGCCGGATGCGCTGTGCGCGCTGGACAATGTTCGCGAACGCAATCCCGACTGGTTTCTGGCCCAGGATCTGCTGGGCTACAGCGCCTATGTCGATCGTTTCGCAGGCACCCTGCGCGGCGTCGCCGAACGTGTGCCGTATCTGCAGGATCTGGGCATCCGCTATCTGCATCTGCTGCCGTTCCTGCAGGCGCGCGATGGCGACAACGACGGCGGTTTCGCGGTGCGCGACTACGACATGGTCGAACCCGCACTCGGCACCAGGGAAGATCTGGAGGCGCTGACCAAGCGGCTGCGCGCTGCCGGCATCAGTCTATGCGCCGATCTGGTGCTGAACCACACCGCCGACGATCACCGCTGGGCGCAGGCTGCGCGCGCCGGCGATGCCCACCATCGCGCCTACTATCACGTCTTTCCAGACCGCACCCTGCCCGATCGCTACGAACGCGATCTGCATCAGGTCTTCCCGCAGACCGCGCCGGGCAACTTCACGCACGTGCCGGAACTCGGCTGGGTGTGGACCACGTTCTACAGCTATCAGTGGGATCTGAACTGGTCGAATCCGGATGTGTTCGTTGAAATGGCGTTGACCATGCTGCGGATGGCGAACCGCGGCATCGAAGCGTTTCGGCTGGATTCCACCGCGTATCTGTGGAAGCGGCCCGGCACCGATTGCATGAACCAGCCGGAAGCGCATGCGATCCTGCAGGCGCTGCGCGCAGTGAGCGATATCGTCTCGCCGGGCGTACTGCTGAAGGCCGAAGCGATCGTGCCCGCGCGCGAGTTGGCGCCCTATTTCGGACTGCGCATCGGCAGCGATGACGACGCAGGCCGCGAATGTCATCTCGCTTACCACAGCACGCTGATGGCGGCGCTGTGGGTGGCGCTGGCAGAACAGCGCGGCGATCTGCTCGCCGACGTGATCGCGACCACGCCGGCACTGCCGAATGCCAGCGGCTGGCTGACCTATCTGCGCTGCCACGATGACATCGGCTGGAACGTGCTGCGCGAAGAAGCCGCTGGCGGCGACGGCCGCATGCCATTCGATCTCGCCCGTATCGCCCGCTTCTACGCCGGCGAGACCGCAGATTCATTCGCACGCGGCCGCAGTTTCCAAAGCGCCGGCGGCGAACATGTCCACGGCACCAACGGCATGGCCAGCGCGCTCGCGGGTATTGCCGATGCGCAGGCGCGCGGCGATGCCGATGCGCTGGCGCTGGCCGAACAGCGGCTGCTGTTGATGTACGCCATCGTGTTCGCAATGGCCGGATTGCCGACGCTGTACATGGGCGATGAAATCGCGCTGGGCAACGACGATGGCTACATCGACGATCCGCTGCGTGCAAACGAAGGCCGCTGGCTGCAACGTCCGGCCATGAACTGGCCGGTCGCCGATGCGGTCGCTGATTCGGTCGCCGCAGGCCGCGGCATCGACACCACCGCCGGACGCATCGGTCGCGCCTTGCGGCGGATGAT
>JANOXT010000026.1:0-16173 GCA_031418555.1 Lysobacterales bacterium
CCGAAGATATCCAGCGGCACGCAGCCCGGCGTGGCCGCGCAGACCGCAGGGTTGCCCAGCGCGGTGCGGATCTTGCCGATGTTGTAGCCGTTGGTGAAGCGCTGTGTCGCCGAGTTGCGGCTGTGGACGTAGTTCACGTCCCACCCGTAAGTACGGTCACCTGCGTCGATCAGGCCGTCGAGGCCCGCATTGAAATACCAGGTATCGACATTTTGGGTGAACAGACGCGGCCCCACTTCCACCGGGCGGCGGCCGATGAACAGGAAGTTCCCGCCTGGGCCCGCATTGAGAGCGACACCGAATGGATTGAACGGGTGGTTGGCCGGGATCGAGATCGTATCGGCGATGCCGCCGGTGCCCGCGCCCGGACCCACGAAGATCGGCTCAGGCGCTGCCTGGTTGGTCGACTGGCGGTTGTTGAACAGGCCCTTGAAGTGCAGCCGGGTGTTCTCGCTGATATCGATGTTGACGCTGGCAAACAGCGACCTGCGCTCGCTCGGGGTCAGCAGCAAGTTGAACGGCGCAAAGTTGAAGCGGTCGGAGCTGTCGAACTGGTTGTAGGTGCCGCCGTTCGGATTACCGGCAACGAACACCGGCGTGGTGGTGCCCGGATTCAGCGTGACGTTGTAGAACTGCGAGGGATTTGTGGCATTTCCGCAGAAGCCCGGCGTGCCGACTGGACGCGCAGGGTCGCAGAAACGGAACCGGCCCTGTGGTGTCCCCGAACTACCGAAGGCCAAGCCGCCACCCGGTACCGGGAAGGACGACTGACCCCACGAGCCCGAACTGATGTCGTCCTGCTCGTAATAGGTCGCGCCGAGGATGGCGGTCCAGCCGTCGCCGCCGGTGCCGAAGGTGAAGGACGCGTCCTTGGTCTCGCCGCCGCGGCTGTATTCGCCGTAATAGGTGCGGACTTCGGCGCCGTCGAAACTGCGGCGGGTGATGATGTTGACCACGCCGGCGATGGCGTCGGAGCCGTAGATGGCCGAGGCGCCGTCTTCCAGCACTTCGATGCGTTCAACGATCGCCAGCGGAATGGTGTTGAGGTCGGCGCTGCCGCTGACGCCCGAGGCCGAAGACTCGTTCACCCAGCGGATGCCGTCGACCAGCACCAGCACGCGCTGCGAGCCGAGGTTGCGCAGGTCCACCTGGGCCGAACCGGCGCCGATGCCGCCGCCGTCCGGCGGATAGCCGAAGTTGCCGGAAGAGTTGAACTTGGCGTTGAGCGCCTTGCCGCTGGCGGTGAGCTGCTGGAGGATCTCGCCGACGCTTTTGGCGCCGGTCTGCTCCAGTTTGGCGCGGTCCAGCACGTAGACCGGCTGTGCGGTGACGGCATTGGTCTGCTTGATGCGGGTACCGGTGATGCTGATGGTGTCGAGCGTGTTCTCTTCCTTGGTGTCCTGCGCCGCGGCGATGCCGGGCAGCGAGAGCAGCAAGGTCAGATGGACAGCGGCCGTCAGGCGATTACGGCGCAGCTTGTTCATTGGGTTGTCTCCCTTTATTTAAAGATAGGAATAGCGCGTGCCACCGCCGTTGGCCCCCTCCTTGGGCGGTACCGGAGACTTTGTAAACAAATTGTGAAGCCGGGGCAAGATGCCGATGGTGATTGCGGCTTCCCGCACACGCTGTCGCTGACCTGTTCACCCGGCTTCGCTATAGTCGCCGGCATGCGAATCCCCCACTCCACCGCCCTCGCGGGCCTGCTTGCCGTCCTGTTGCCCACGGCCTGCACCGCCCAAACCGATGACCCCACCTTTGCCCAGACCCGGGCCGCGCTGGACGCCGCTGAGCGCGGCCAGCCTGAAAATGCGCCGCTCCCGGCCGGGCATCCCTTGGCCGGCTGGGTCGAATATGCCCGCCTGCGCAAGGACATAGACACCCTGTCCGCTGCCAGCGGTCAGGCGTTCATCGCCCGCTATCGCGGCCAGGCCGTGGCCGAAACCTTCCGCGAACAGTGGCTGGCGGTGCTCGCCCGGCGTGAGGATTGGCCGACGTTCCGGGCCGCCTGGTCGGGCTCGATCAAAAGCACCGTCCTGCGCTGCGCGGAACTCAACGCCCGTCAGGCGCTGGGCCTGACCGACACCGATTGGACCGCCGATGCGCAGGCGCTGTGGCGCAGCACCGGGAAATCGCTGCCGAACGAATGCGATGCACCGATGGCGGTATTGGCTGCGAAAGGCGGGCTTGCGCCCGCCCTGCGCTGGGAGCGGATCGAAAAGGCCGCGGCAGAGCTGCAGCCGGCGGTGATGCGCGCAGCGGCGCGCGGGCTGCCGGCCGATGACTTCGCGCTGGCCAACGACTATGCGGCCTTCGTCGAATCGGTCCACAACCGCGCGCTCACGTGGCCGAAAACGCCGCGCAGCCGCTTGGTCGCCTCATACGGCCTGGCCAGGCGTGCCAAAGCTTCGCCTGAGTCGGTCGACACGCTGCTGCCTAAATTCGCCGCTGCGCTGGGCATGGACGATGCCGAGCGCGGCCGGGCTTTGTATCAGGCCGCGCTGCAGACCGTAGCCTCTTATCTGCCCGATTCGGCGCGTCGCCTCAACGCCGTGCCCGATGTCGCCTACGACGAAAAACTGCACGAGTGGCGGGTGCGCGAAGCGATGGCGCGCTCCGACTGGAACGGCGCGCTGGCCGCGATCCGCAAGATGGGCGACACCGCTTCCGGTCAGGTCCTGCGCCGCGATTCGCGCTGGCGCTATTTCGAAGCGCGGCTGCTGGAGATGGCCGGCGACAAAGCCAATGCCGCGATTCTGTTCCGCGATGCCGCGAACAAAGCGGAGTTCCATGGCTTTCTGGCCGCGGACCGCATCGGCGCGCCGTACGCGCTGTGTCCGTGGACGCCGAAAACCGATGCTGCAGCGAAAACAGCCGTTGCGCGCGACCCGGCGATGGTTCGCGCGATGCTGCTGTATCGATTGGAGCGCGGCACCTGGGCCGAACGCGAGTGGAACGACGCATTGGCCCGCTTCACGCCCGAACAGCGCCGGATCGCAGTGGACGTAGCGCAGGACAACGGTTGGTTCGATCGCGGCGTGTTCGGCCTGCTCAACGTCGGCGGCAGGTCGTATCCCGAAGAATCGCGGCTGTACACGCTGCGCTTCCCGCTGCATCACGACAGCGCGATCCGCCGCGAGGCCGCCAAACACAACATCGATCCCACTTGGGTTGCAGCCGAAATCCGCGCCGAAAGCGTGTTCAATCCGAAGGCGCGTTCGCAGGCCGATGCGCGCGGCCTGATGCAGGTGCTGCCCAGCACCGGCGCCGGCATTGCGAAGCGCCTGGGCTTGCCGTGGCGCGGCGGTGAGAGCCTCTACGAACCCGAGTTCAACATCAGCCTGGGCACCGCATATCTGCGCGAACTCGAAGACAAATACGGCATGACCTACGCCGCCATCGCGGCCTACAACGCCGGCCCTGCGCCGGTGGCGCGCTGGCAGTCGCAGCGCCCGGACATGGACGCAGACTTCTGGATCGAAACCATCAGCTACAAAGAAACCCGCGATTACGTAGCGCGCATTCTCGCCTTCAGCGTGATCTACGACTGGCGGCTCAACGGCAAAGCAATGCCGATCACCGACCGCCTCGCGGGACGCATGGTCGATACGCGCAAGACGTTCGTGTGCCCGCTTCCGCCGGAGCTGCCTTCACCTCCGGCAGCGGCACCCGCAGCGTCCACGGCAAAACCAGCAAACACACCACCACGGCGGCCCCAGCGATGAAGCGAACGATTGTGGTCCTCGGCGGCAGCGGTTTCGTCGGTCGTGCGCTGGTGACGCGCCTGCTGGCGCAGGGCGAGCGCGTGCGCGTGCTGTCGCGCAGCGCGGATACGCGGGCACGCACGCCTGCGGGCGCGGAGCTGCTGATCGGCGACGTGTTCGACGAGGAGTTCCTGCATCGAGCCTTCACCGATGCCGATGCGGCGATCAATCTGGTCGGCATCCTCAACGAGCGCGGTGACGACGGTAAAGGATTCCGCAAGGTTTACGTCGAACTCGCCGACACCATGATCGCGGCCATGAAGACATCCGGCGTACGCCGACTGCTGCAGATGAGCGCGCTGCATGCAGGCGATGGCGAAAGTCATTACCTCAAGGCGCGCGGCGTCGCGGAAGCGCTGGTCCGCGCATCATCCCTGGACTGGACGCTGTTCCGGCCGTCGGTGATCGCCGGCCCGGGCGACGGCCTGTTCTGCCGCTTCGCGCAGCTGTTGCGCTTCGCGCCGGGCCTGCCGATCGGCCGCGCCAATGCGCGTTTCCAGCCGGTCTGGGTGGGTGATGTGGTCGAGGCCTTCATCCGCGCGCTGGACGACGATGCCACCATCGGTCATCGCTATGATCTGGTGGGGCCCGAAAAAATGACCCTCGCTGAGATCGTGCGCCTCACCGCGCAGACCAAAGGCTGGACCCGCTTCGTTGTGCCGCTGCCGGGCGTGTTCGGGCGGATCCAGGCGGAAGTGGGCGAACACTTGCCGGGCAAACCAATCAGCCGCGACAACTGGCGTTCGCTGCAGCGCGATTCCATCAGCGACGATAACGGCCTGCCGAAGCTCGGCATCGCACCCACCGATGTGCGCGGCAAGCTGCCCGAGATTCTCGGCGTCGTCGCCTGATCCGCACATCCATCTGTATTCGCAACTTCACTCGCACAAGGACATCGCCATGGGACTGCTCGACGGCCTGCTTGGCCATGCTGGCGAAACGCCGGTGGAAAAGCTGTTGGAAGAATTCACGCCGCTGCTGGCGCCGGGCGAAACCCTACAGCGCGCGTTCGCGCTGATCCGCGACCTGATCGTCTTCACCGATCGCCGCGTCATTCTGGTCAACAAGCAGGGCGTCACCGCGAAGAAGACCGAATACCGCAGCATTCCGTATCGCGCGATCACCATGTTTTCGCTGGAAACCGCCGGACACTTCGATCTTGAATCGGAACTGCGGATCTGGCTGTCGGGCCAGGCTGCGCCGATCGAACTGCATCTGGGCCGCAGCTCGGGCGCCACCGAGATCGTTGCGTTGCTTGCGCAACATGCGCCGAAATAAAACGCCCGGCTGCGTTGATAGAGCGGCCTTCAGGCCGCTGCACGTTATTGCGTAAAGAAAAAAACAGCGGCCTGAAGGCCGCTCTACCAGTGGAATTCACGCATGAAGATCTATCTCGTCGGCGGCGCGGTCCGCGACAGACTGCTGGGCCTGCCCTGCGGCGACCGCGACTATGTGGTGGTCGGCGAAACTCCGGAATCGATGATGGCCGCCGGATTCAAGACCGTCGGCAAGGATTTCCCGGTGTTTCTGCATCCGCAGACCGGCGAGGAATATGCGCTGGCGCGCACCGAACGCAAATCCGGGCGCGGCTATCGCGGCTTCGTCGTGCATGCCGAACCGTCGGTGACGCTGGAAGAGGATCTGATCCGTCGCGACTTCACCATCAACGCAATCGCGGAAGCCAGCGACGGCACGCTCTGCGATCCATACGGCGGCGCGCGCGACATCGAAGCGCGGATCCTGCGCCACGTCGGCGAGGCTTTCGTCGAAGATCCGCTGCGCGTGCTGCGCGCGGCGCGGTTCATGGCGCGCTTCGCAGCGCATGGATTCACGGTCGCGCCAGAGACGATGGTGCTGATGCGCGAGATGGTGGCCGCCGGCGAACTGTCAGACCTCACCCCGGAACGCGTCTGGCAGGAATTGGCGCGCGCGCTGACGTATGCACGGCCATCGGCATTTCTGCGCACGCTGCGCGAGTGCGGTGCATTGGCAGTGGTGTTGCCCGAAGTGGATGCGCTGTACGGCGTGCCGCAGCGTGCCGAATATCACCCTGAAATCGACACGGGTGTCCACACCGAAATGGTCTGCGACATGGCCGCGCGCATCGCGCCCGGCGACGACATGATCGGCTTCGCTGCGCTTACCCATGATCTGGGCAAGGCGCTGACGCCCAGCGAAGAATGGCCCAAGCACATTCTTCACGAACAGCGCGGCCTCGATCCGGTACGCGCAGTTTGCGCGCGGCTGAAGGTACCCACGGCGCATCGCGATCTGGCGCTGTCCGTATGCCGCGAACACCTCAACGTGCATCGCCTATTGGAGCTGCGAAGCGCCAGCATCCACGA
This sequence comes from Lysobacterales bacterium, assembly GCA_031418555.1. Lineage (GTDB taxonomy): Bacteria > Pseudomonadota > Gammaproteobacteria > Xanthomonadales > Xanthomonadaceae > Lysobacter_I. The sequence continues at coordinate 6,107 of JANOXT010000026.1, forward strand.
CCTGTTCGCCCGTAACGACGGCTTCCGCCAGCCGCAGCGGATCGCACTGATGGCGAAAGTCTGCGAAGCCGACAAACGCGGCCGCGGCGGGATGAGCGAATCGGATTATCCGCAGGCCGTGGAACTGCTGAAACTGCATGCGGCAGCGCTGTCTGTACGCGGCGCGGACGTGATGCGCGATGGCCTGGCAGGGCCCGCGCTGGGCGAAGCGCTGCGCTTGGCCCGGATCGATGCGATCCGACGTGCGCGAACCACAACCCTGTAGGAGCGACGGAAGTCGCGACAGGCTGATGCAGGTATTTCCGAAAAGCATCGCGACTTCCGTCGCTCCTACAAAGGCGGCGGGCCAGGGCCCGCCCTACCGATTATCGAATCGCAAGAGCAGATTCCGCCACGGTGTCAGTTGGGTTGCGAACCCAACGATCACGCCCAGCGTGTTCGCCAACGCATCCATGCCGTCCATCATGCGGTCGGTAGTGAAGGCGCCTTGGGCGTATTCCAGACCGATCCCCAACAGCACCAGCGCGATACCGACGCTGAGCAGCGAGCGCCAGCGCGGATACAGCTGCACCGCGCCGGCAGCCAGCGCGGCATAGGTCATAAAATGTTCGAGCTTGTCGTTCATCGTCGGCAGCGTTTGCAGCGTCGATCCCGGCAACAGCGAGAACACCACCACCAACGACACGCCAAGGCACCATAGCGCCGACCACAGCAGCGGATGGCGGAACGGTTTCAGCGAGCGTCCGAAGCGTGTTCGCGTCATGCATGCATGTCCATGGCAGGCCCGGTCACAGGCGGAAACTGAGATCGCCGGCGATGAACGCATGCGCCAGACTCGATTTGCGCGCGAAACCGATCGCCTGGAAGCGTTCGCCCATTTCCCCCGGCAGCGTCAGTTTCTTCACCTGCTGGCGCAGCGCATAGCGTGCGGCCTCGTCTGCTGCGCGGTTTTCGTGATCGGCCAGACGCTCCTCCAGTCCATTGCCGATCAGAAAGCTGGCCTGCGAGCAGTAGCCGGAAAATTCGAAGCCCGCGCCCGTACCGGCTTCGACAAGCGCGGTGAAGTCCACCGACACCGTAACGTCCTGCAGACCAACGCGCGCGAACACATTGTCGACAAGCCGGTGGCGATGGAATGCGCGCAGCGTACCGTCCTCGCGCCGCGGGTCGTAATACTCGCGTCGCGGATAGCCGTAATCGACGAACAGCATGGCGCCGGCATCCAGACCGCCGGCCACCGCCTGCAGCCAGTACGGCAGCTGCGGCAGCACTTCAGAGCGATAGCCGTTCTGGAAACGGCCTTCGCACTGGCGTTCGACATGACGCACCGCTGCACTCAGCAGCGCATCGGCGGGACGGTCCATGCGTATGAAGCGGCCTTGGGCGTCCAGCGCGACATGCTCTTCGTAAATTTCGCCTTCGCGTACCGCGAACCGCGATGTCGGCAGCGCATCGATGACTTCGTTCGCGAACACCACCCCGTTCCAGCGTTCGTTGATGGGCGACTGCAGCCACTCCACGCGCTCGAAACTCTCCGCGGAGAGCCGCGCGCGAAGGCGCTCCTGCTGGCGTTCGCGCAGATCGGCACTGGGCTCCAGAATGGCGTAGCGCGCCGGCATCGACTGCAGCGCGAGCAGATGCTCGATGGCCGCCTCGGCGAACGCGCCGCTGCCGCCGCCGATCTCCATGAACACCGCATCGTCGCCAAGCTGGCGCAACACCGGCGCCACCGCGCCGGCGACGCATTCCGCAAACAGCGGCCCCAGCTCGGGCGAAGTCACGAAATCACCAGCGGGGCCCAGCTTGGTCGCACCCGCGCTGTAATAACCCAGACCCGGTGCGTACAGCGCCAGCTCCATGAACCGCCAGAAGGGAAGCATGCCGCCGTTGCTCGCGATCTGATCCTGGATCATTGCGGACAGGCGCTCGCTGTGCGCCAGGATCTCCGGATCCAGATCATCGTCGTTCGACATGCGGCAACTCCGTTGCAGTGGGCGCACAGGATAGCGAATCCGGCGCATCAGGCTGGAATCATTCGACGCGGCGTGTGATCAAATGATCTCCGCATCGACTACGGAACGCACCCATGACCGCACAGCCCCGCCCCGTCGCCTTGATCACCGGCGCCGCCCGCCGCCTCGGGGCGGCCATCGCGCGCCGCCTGCATGCAGCCGGCTACGATGTGTCCCTGCACTACCGGCATTCGGCCGACGACATAGCCGCACTGGTCGCCGAGTTGAACGCCGCGCGCCCTAACAGTGCGGTGGCGTGGTCGGCGGAGCTGGCCGAATACGACCGGCTGCCCGAGCTGGTAGCGAACACCGTGGGCCACTTCGGCCGGCTGGACGCACTGGTGAACAACGCTTCGGCGTTCTCGCCGACGCCGTTGGGCACGATCACGCCTGCGGACTGGGACGGGCAGTTCCTGATCAACGCGCGGGCGCCGCTGATCCTCGCTCAGGCCGCCGCGCCGCATCTCAAACGCGCGCGCGGCGCGATCGTCAATCTGATCGATATCTACGCCGAGCGTCCGCTGCGCGACCACGTGGTCTACTGCATGAGCAAGGCCGCGCTGGTGGCAGGTACGCGCGCATTGGCGCTGGAGCTGGCGCCGGAGGTGCGGGTGAACGCGATCGCGCCCGGCGCCATCCTGTGGCCGGAAGGCGACAAGGATGAAGCCTCGAAAGCCGCGCTGTTGGCGCGCACGCCCTTGGGACGGATCGGCACGCCTGAGGAGATCGCCGATGCGGTGCGATGGCTGCTGGAAGGCGCGGGCTACACCACCGGACAGGTGGTGCGGGTCGACGGCGGCCGTATGCTGGAAGGCTGAGCCGCCTGGCGTTGTGCCGGGCGGCCCGCACAGCGCACACCGGCCCGACCCTCACTTTGGTGCGAACGCCGACTCCAACGCCATGCCGCGAAATTCCGCGGGCGGCTGATGCGATACGGCATAGCGGTACAGCGCCGCGGAATAGATGCCGCTCAGCGCCGACTGGGTCACGCCCAGCACCAGTACGCCGATCACGAAGGCCACTGCAACCGCGATCCCGGCGCCCATCGACGCCTGCCAGGCGAGGAAGGTCGCGGCGATGCCGACCAGCACCACCAGCGTGGTGATCAGGCCGAATGCGGCGCCGATGCCGACGTTGCCGATCGCGTTCTCGCCCCAGGTCTTCTTCAGCAGTGCGACGCTTTCCTTCAGCGCATCGACCGGGCCGATCTGGCGATTGACCAGCACCGGAACCACCAGGAAAGTCGCCAACGTCCAGGCCATGCCAAGGCCGCTGCCCATCATCCGCACGATGACGTTGTTGTCGCGATTCTTCAGCGACTGCAGCAGAACGCCAACGGTCGCCGCGATCGCGGCATAGCCCAAAATCGCCGGCAACCGCGCTTTCGCCGCACGGATGCCGTCGGAGAAAGTGGGATCGCCGCCATCGAGCCGGATCGCCGCCGCCGCCACCAGCGCGCTGTTGAAGAAGACGATCACGCTGTACTGGCAGAAATAGAAAGCGAACCCCAACACCGCGCCCATGATGTTGAAGCCGTTGTCAAACAGCTTCAGGGCGAAGATCGGCAATGCGAAGGTCGCCATCACCAGCAGCGTGGCCAGCGACGACAGAATGGGAAACAGCATCAGTTCCTTGTCGGAGCGCAGCACCGACGCACTTGCCTTGACCAGACCCCAACTGCGCGAAAACTTCTCGAACATGGTTTGCATCCTCCCCGGACAGCGTGTGAGGCGGCGATCGTGAAGCGAACGGCCAAGCCGGACAAGCGCTGGAAGTCACCTGTTGCGGGCGAAAGCCGTCATTCGTCGCCGTTGGGGTCGGGCGCAGGGTCGAACGCGGGCACAAACAGCATGTCGCGCTGGGAGGACTGGGCCCACAGCGACGCCAGCGTGCGTCCGCTGCGCGAATCGATGAAGTCCGCCGCGATCTCGGCCAGCGGCTTCAGTACGAAGGCATGCTTCAGCTCATCGCGCGGAAGCTGGAGATGTCCCGGGCCGTCCAGCACCAGATCGTCGTAGAACACGATGTCGATATCCAGCGGGCGGTCGCCGAAACGCGGGCCGCTGCGGTCGCGGCCGTGCGCATCTTCCAGCGCATGCAGCCAGTCGTTGAGCGCGTACGGATCCAGATCGCTGTCGATGACTGCAGCAGCATTGAGAAAGTCCGCGCCCTCGAAACCGACCGCCGGAAACCGGTAGACCACCGAAGCGACGATGTCGCCGAAGCGCGCGCGCAGCGCAGCGAACGCCGAGCGCAGATTCGCTTCCGGCGACTGGTTGCTGCCCAGACTGAGATACGCCTTGCCCATCAGGACTTGCCCATCAGAGCTTGGCCATCCGTGCTGGCCATCCAGCGCTGGCCGCTCAAGATTTGCTGCGCTCGATCATCACGCCCACCGCCCGCGCACCCCGCACCGCGCCGGGCTTGCTCAGTTTCAAACGCACGTGCGAAACCGCGAATTCATCGAGAATGATCTCCGCGCAGCGCTCGGCCAGCGTTTCCACCAGTCCGAACGACGACGCCGATACGTATTCGATAAGACGCTTGCTGACTGCCTTGTAATTCAGGGTATCGGCAATGTCGTCGCTTGCCGCCGGCCTGCGGTTGTCGAACCCCATTTCGATATCGAACTGCAGCGTCTGGCGGATCCGCCGCTCCCAGTCGTAGATGCCGATCAACGTCTCGATTTCGAGCGCTTGGATGAAAACTTTGTCCATGGATGGGAGACGGAGTGTTCGGAAGGCCAGCATCGTAACCGATGCTCCTGTGGGAGCGGCGGAAGCCGCGATGGGTACGGCAAGCGCATCGGTTATCTGTCGCGGCTTTCGCCGGTCCACAAACGCGTGCGGCTCAGACCAGCGGCGTCAGCGTCGCCATCTCCCAGCGCGGCATGACATGCACCGCTGCATCGCTGCGCTGCCCGGCTTCAAGCCGCAGCGCCCCGGCGAAGGCGATCATCGCGCCATTGTCGGTGCACAGTGCCGGGCGGGGAAAACAAGCCCTGCCGCCGCGCTTTTCGGCCATCGCATGCAGGCGGGCGCGCAGGCGCTTGTTCGCGCCAACGCCGCCGGCGACCACCAGCACCTCGCATCCGGCCGCCTCCAGCGCGCGCTCGCATTTGATCGCCAAGGTGTCGACCACTGCGTCCTCGAAACCACGGGCGACATCGGCCTTGGTCGTGTCGCTCTGATCGCTGCCGCGCCAAGCCAGCAGCACCTGGGTCTTGAGCCCGCTGAAGCTGAAATCCAGACCCGGGCGGTCGGTCATCGGCCGCGAGAATTTGAACTTGCCTGAGGTGCCGTGCTCGGCCAGCGCCGCCAGCTGAGGCCCGCCCGGGTACGGCAGACCCATGAGCTTGGCGGTCTTGTCGAAGGCCTCGCCGGCGGCGTCGTCCAAAGTGTCGCCAAGCAGCCGATAACTGCCGATGGCGTCCACCGCAACCAGCTGGCTGTGCCCGCCGGAGACCAGCAGTGCCACGAACGGCGCCTGCGGAGGGTCATCCTCCATCAGCGGCGCCAGCAGATGGCCTTCCATGTGGTGGACGCCGATCGCCGGCAGCTCCAGCGCCCAGGCCAGCGACCGCGCCACCCCGGCACCGACCAGCAGCGCCCCCACCAGCCCGGGGCCGGCGGTGTAAGCCACACCATCCAGGTCCGCAAGGGTCAGATCGGCCTCGGCCAGAGTCTGCCGGATCAGCGGCAGCAGCTTGCGCACGTGGTCGCGGCTGGCCAGCTCCGGCACCACCCCGCCGTACTCGGCATGCAGCGCGATCTGGCTGTAGACCGCATGCGCACGCAACCCCGCCGAGCCCGTAAAGGCGGTGTCGTAGACGGCCACGCCGGTCTCGTCGCAGCTGGTTTCGATGCCGAGTACTTTCACGGGGGAGGGCCAGAGGCGGTCATGATCGGGGACATAGTTTACCGTGCTGTGGTCCGGGGGCAGTCTCGAACTTGCGCCACCGGGGGCGACGCCGTTATCATGCGCGGCTCGCCCGGACGGACCGGGTGGTGCGAATTCCTTCGCTAGACCCCGGCCAACGGCCGGTTTCCCAAAAAGCCCGAGATTCCTATGCCCAGCGTCAAAGTCCGCGAAAACGAGCCCTTCGAGTTTGCCCTGCGCCGTTTCAAGCGCACCTGCGAGAAAGCCGGCGTTCTCGCCGAAGTCCGCAAGCGCGAGTTCTACGAAAAGCCGACCCAGGAGCGCAAGCGCAAGGCGGCCGCTGCGGTGAAGCGCCAGTCGCGCCGCACCTCTCGCGACGCCACCAAACGTCAGCGCATGTACTGAGCCCTTCACCGGGCGCAAGACATCCGATTCCTGCGCGAACCCCTGCATGACGTTGGGGATTATCGCAGCGAATCCCAAAGCCGGCCGCGTCGTTCGCTGCCGGCTTTTTGTCTTTGCGGGCCTGTACAGCTGCCCTGCCTTTCGGCCCGATATCTGCGGGCCTTGTCATAAGGATCCGAAATCATGAGCCTCAAACAACGCTTCACCGACGATATGAAAGCTGCGATGAAGGCCGGTGAGAAAGAGCGTCTCGGCACCATCCGCCTGGTCAACGCCGCGATCAAACAGAAAGAAGTCGATGAACGCATCGAGCTTGACGACGCTCAGGTGCTGGCGATCCTCGAAAAAATGATGAAACAGCGCAAGGACTCGGTGAGCCAGTACGAAGCTGCCAACCGCGAAGATCTGGCCGCGGTCGAGCGCGCGGAAATGGCGATCATCGAGCAATACCTGCCAGCGAAACTCGGTGAAGCTGAAGTCCTCGCCGCCATCGAAGCCGCCGTCGCGGAAGTGGGCGCTACCGGCCCGGCCGACATGGGCAAGGTCATGGGCGTGATCAAGCCGAAGCTTGCGGGCCTGGCCGACATGGGCGAAGTTTCGAAGCTGATCAAGCAGCGTCTGGCCGGCTGAGCATCGTGCCGATGGCTGTACCGCCCGTGATCGCCGTCCGTGCCGCCGTTGCTGGCGATGTCGCGCTGATCCTCGCCTTCATCCGCGAGCTGGCTGAATACGAACAGCTGTCGAATGAGATGGTCGCCGACGAAACAGGCCTCGCGGCGCAGCTCTTCGGCGAACGCCCGCGCGCCGAAGTGCTGATTGCGGAAATCGACGGCGCCGCCGCAGGCTTCGCGCTGTTCTTCCACAACTTTTCGACCTTCGTCGGCAAGCCGGGGCTGTATCTCGAAGACCTGTTCGTGCGCCCGACCTTCCGTGGCCTTGGTCTGGGCAAGCGGCTGATGCTGCGGCTGGCGCAGATCGCCATCGAACGCGACTGCGGCCGCTTCGAATGGTCGGTGCTCGACTGGAACCAGCCCGCCATCGACTTCTACCGCAGCCTTGGCGCTGTCGGCATGGACGCGTGGACCATGCAGCGGGTCAGCGGCGATGCATTGCAGACATTGGCCGCGCACTCGATAGACTGATCCGGTGGCCTCCGCGCCGCTGCTATAATCGGACCGAATTCAGTCCGCAGCGAGACCGTCATGAGCGACCCCATCATCAGTCTCAGCGATTTCAAATCCGACGCCAGCCAGTGGCTCAAACGTCTGCAGGATGAATCCGACGCGGTTGTGTTGACCCAGAACGGCCGCGCCAGCGCGGTGGTGCAGAGTTACGAGACGTACCAGCGCCAGCAGCAGGCGCTGTTGATGCTGAAGCTGTTGGCGCAGGGTGAGGCGGATATCGCTGCGGGGCATCTGATTCCGCAGGAAGAAGTCTTCGCCAAGCTGCGCGAGCGTTTCGCACCCGACGCATGAGCGACTGCGAGGTCTACTGGACGCCCACGGCACTGCAGGATCTGGCGTCCATCCTGTCCCATATTGCCGCAGAGAATCCCGCCGCTGCCGCGGCGGCGACGATCCGAATTGAAACACGCGCCAAATCTTTGGGGACGCTGACGCCACGCGGACGCACGGTCCCGGAGCTTTGCGACATCGGCGTACACCAATACCGTGAACTGATCGAACGACCGTGGCGATTGATTTATACGGTCGAAGCCAAACGTGTCGCCGTCGTTGCCGTACTCGATGCGCGCCGCGATCTGCAGACACTGTTGCTCGAACGACTGATCCGCAGCTGATATGGCCCGCATCCCAGACGCTTTCATCGACGACCTGCTGGCGCGCACCGATATCGTCGAGCTGGTCGCCTCGCGCGTACCGCTGAAACGCCAGGGCAAGGAGTATTCGTCGCGCTGCCCGTTCCACGACGAGCGTTCGGCGTCGTTCACGGTTTCGCCGACCAAACAGTTCTATCACTGCTTCGGCTGCGGCGCGCACGGCACCGCGATCAGCTTCCTGATGAATTACGACCGCCTCGAATTCCTCGATGCGGTGGACGAACTCGCCAAGCGCGTCGGCATGGAAGTACCGCGCGACACCCAACAGCGCAACGCGACGCCCGACAGCGTCGATCAATACGCGGCGCTGGAAGCGGCGGCGAAGTTCTTTCAGAAACAGCTCGCGGCCAGCGAAAAAGGCCGCGCGTATTTCGACCGTCGCGGCGTGGACGACGCGATCCGCAGCCAGTTCGGTCTGGGCTATGCGCCGGACGGTTTTTCGGCGCTGCGCGATGCTTTGGGCACCGATCCGCGACGGATGGCGCTGCTGGAGCGCGTCGGCCTGTTCTCGAAGAACGACAAGGGCCATGTCTACGACAAATTCCGCGACCGGGTGATGTTTCCGATCCACGACCGCCGCGGCCGGACTATCGCGTTCGGTGGGCGCGTGCTGGACCCGGAAGACTCGCCGAAATATCTCAACTCGCCGGAAACCCCGCTGTTCCACAAGGGTCGCGAACTGTACGGGCTGTGGCAAGTGCGGCAGGCGAACAGCAAGATTGAGCGGCTGATTGTGGTCGAAGGTTATATGGACGTGATCGCGCTGTTCCAGCACGGCATCACCCAGGCGGTCGCGACGCTGGGCACCGCAACCACGCCCGATCACGCCGAACTGCTGTTCCGCAATGCGCCAGACGTGTACTTCTGTTTCGACGGCGACGCTGCCGGCCGACGCGCCGCAAGCAGGGCGATGGAGTCGGTGCTGCCGCGGATGAAGGACGGGCGACAGGCGTTTTTCCTGTTCCTGCCCGACGGAGAAGATCCGGACACGTTGGTGCGAAGCGAAGGCAGCCCAGGCTTCGATCTGCGCCTGCGCGATGCGACGCCGCTGTCGACATTCTTTTTCGACGAGCAGGGCACGGACGTCAACCTCGGCACGCTCGACGGCAAGGCACGCATGGCGGAACGCGCCAAACCGCTGCTGGCGCAAATTCCCGACGGCGCATTCGCCGACCTGATGCGCCAGCGCTTGACCGAACTCACCGGCGTCGGCGCGCGCGCCAGCGCGCAGACCCAAGCGTCATCGCAGCGTCCGCGCGCGCAGCTCGCACCTACACAAAAACGCAGCCTTGTGCGCAGCGCAATCGCGCTGCTGCTGCAGCAGCCGTCGCTGGCGTTGGCACTGCAGCCGCCCTACGCTTTCAGCGCCCTGCGCCAGCCCGGCATAACGCTGCTCACCGAACTGGTCACGCTGGTGTACGAACGCCCGGACATCACCACCGGGGGTGTGCTCGAACATTTCGCCGATCGTGAAGAAACAGCCGCATTGCAAAAACTTGCATCGCAGGACATGCCCGGCGAAGCAGCACTGTGGCAAGACGAGTTCGCCGACGCGATGGCCCAGCTCGAAAAACAGACCCTGCACCAGCGCATCGACGAGCTGCAGGCAAAACAGCGCGAAGTCGGTCTGGACGATGACGACAAAGCCGAGATGCGCGCGCTGTTGCTGACAAAACTGCAGCCAAACCGATAACGCGCGCAACACACCGGGAACGGATTTTCGTAGGGTGGCGGTGAGCACAGCGAACCCCGCCACTGAACGCCCCGCAAGCATTCAACGCATGTTCACGGTGCTCACCGCCACCCTACTTGCGACTCGCGGTAGCCAGTCGCAGCCTCTGAGAAGGCCCTGTGAGACATTGGCTTGACGTCGTCAATCGCGAAAAAGCCAGCATTCCAACCAAAAAACCGAATGCACAGCGGGCAGCCGTTGC
>JANOXT010000027.1:0-6517 GCA_031418555.1 Lysobacterales bacterium
CCGCATGAAAAATTTATCTCTGCTCCTGCTCCTATGGATGGCTGCTTCCCCCGCGTTCGCGCGTGAAGGCGCTATCCTTGAGAGCGAACTTTCGCTAAGTGGAATCGTCATCGGGAAATCGCCGGGCGAGGTCGCAAGTGAGCTCGGCGAGCCATTACACAAGGTGGAGACATCGGACTTTCTCAGCCTTCACTATGATTATCCTCAAGTGCGGGTTTCGTTTAGCGACGATGCAGCCGCCGGGCTGTACAGCGACAATGCTGCTGGGTGCACACCAATGCAGCTGTGCCCGGGAGATCGCCTGGATAAAATGCGTTCTCTATACGGTACGCCCGTCATCGCGGACCGGGATACGGGTCGTTTCCATGAGTACTATGCAGCCAACGTTACGTGCTGGCTGCAGATCGCAGCCAAGGGTAAAAAAATCTTATCCATTGCAGTGGCGTGCCAACCCTGACTCGGAAATATCTCAATAAAACCGTCCGCGTGGTGGCTTCGGCGCCACCCGTGCGACGACGATTTTTAGCTTGTCGTTTCTGCAAGAAGTAGGGAGCGCGTAGGGTGGGGTGAGCGCAGCGATGCCCACCTTCTTCGACAACCACTGCGCCTCTATGAGTGCGTATCGCATGCAGGCAGGTGCCGTTCAACGCCTGCCGCGGCGGCAATGACGCGATGGTGGGCATCGCTGCGCTCACCCCACCCGACTACCGCGCTACCAAGCCTGCTTTCGCCGTGGTGCGGTTGCTCAAATCCACCCGTAGCGCACGAGGTGGAAAAAAATCGGTGCGGCGAAAACGACGGAGTCGACGCGGTCGAGGATACCGCCGTGGCCTTCGATCATGCTGCCCCAGTCTTTCACGCCTCTGTCCCGCTTTATCGCGGACATCACCAGGCCGCCGAAGAAGCCCATCAGGCAGATGACCAGCGCGACCAGTGCGGCTTCCAGCGCGGTGAACGGGGTGATGCCGTGCAGGGCGGCGCCGATCACGGTGGCGCTGATCACGCCGCCGATCAGGCCTTCCCAGGTTTTCGACGGCGACAGTTCCGGCGCGACCTTGTGTTTGCCCAGCAGCTTGCCCCACACGTACTGCAGCACGTCGCTGCCCTGCACCACCAGCACCAGAAAAGCGATCAGCAGCAGGTTGCGGCCTTCGTAGCCGGGGATGCTCAGCGTCATCAGCGCCGGTACGTGCGACAGGCAGAACACGCAGATCATCAGCCCCCACTGCACTTTCGAGGCGCGTTCGAGAAAGCGCGTGGTGTCTGCGCCCAGCGCGGCGAAGATCGGCAGCAGCAGGAAGGCGTAGACCGGGATGAAGATCGAATACAGTCCGTACCAATCGATCCAGATCAGCGCGTACTGCACCGGCAGCGCGATGAAAAACGCCAGCAGCAGCACCAGGTGATCGCCGCGACGCGTGTAGCACAGGGTGATGTATTCGCGCAGCGCGAAGAACGACAGCAGCGCGAACAGGATGATGACGCCCTGTTTGTCGAACCAGAACGCGGCGGCCAGCACGCCGACCATCCACCACCACGCGCGGATGCGGCTGTTGAGGTTGTCGATCACCGCGTGCGGCTGTTCCGGCGCGAAGCGCAGCTTCAGCACCCAGCCGATCACCGACGCGACGATCAGCACCACGACCGCGCCGGCGAAGATCGGCAGCGCGTACATCGAAGGTATTGGATTTTCCATCAGCTGGATTCCGTGAGATCGGAGGGTGCGGCATTGACGGGTCTGTCGTCCTGCATGTCTGCGCGCAGTGCGAGCATCGCCTCACGCGCACGGGCGAGAAACGCCGCCTTGTCCTCGCCGTCGATACGCGGCAGCGATGCGCCGAATGTCACCGTACACAGCAGCGGGAGGGGCACCATCTGGCCTTTTGGCATCACCCGCGCGAGATTGTTGATCCACACCGGCACCAGCTCCGCGCGCGGATACTGCATCGCCAGATGGAACAGGCCGCTCTTGAACGGCAGCAGCGCTGCGTCGGTGGTGTTGCGGGTGCCTTCGGGAAACAGGATCAGCGAATCGCCGCCGGCCAGCGCCGCGACCATCTGCTCGATGGGGTCGGGGCTGGCGGCGGCATCTGGCGATGTCTTGCGTTCGCGATCGATCAACACTGCGCGGAATACGCGCCCGCCGATGAAGCGCCGCAGCGGGCTCTTGTTCCAATAATCGGCACCTGCGACCGGGCGCGTGCGCCGACGCAGCCACGTGGGCAGCGACGCCCACAGCAGCACGAAATCGCCGTGACTGGCGTGGTTCGCGAAAAAAATCCGCTGCGCCGCGTTGGGGCGCCCGCTGCGCCAGAACGCCTGTGCGCCGGTGAGCAGGCGCACAAAGCCGATGATGAGTGCGGCGACCAGTCTTTCCAACATCGGCTGGGTGGATCCTGTGATCAGTGCGAGCGACTGATGTTATCCGCGAATCAGGCAAACACAACCGTGGCGGTCGTGAACACGGCCATCAGGATGGCGACCAGCGCGTAGTAACGCCACAGCCGACGGGCGCCCTGCAGTCTGTCGGCGAGCGTTCTGTTGGATTGCGCCGCTTTGCGAATGCCCAGTGCGGCCAGCCCCTCATCAAGCGCACCGAGATCGGCGATATGCCCGTTGGCCAGATCGGCGAACAGTCCCGCATCGAAGCGCAGCCGCAGCGCGAGATAGCGTTCGAATGGCGTCAACACCAGCACAGCCAGCGCCATGCCCATCGCTTCATCGCGCCATGCGCCCACCACGTATCCGATCGCCGTCGCTGCAGTGCAGCCAAGCGCCAGCGCGCCGAGCACCGACGCTGCGCCGAGCCATCGCGACATCGCTGCGCAGCGTCCGCGGTCTTCTGTATCCAGTCCGCGCATCGTCGTCATGCGTGCAGCGCCAGCTGCGACAGGGCCTGTCGATGCGCGGCGTGCAAGACCAGCTGCGGACGCTGCTGCTGCAGGCGTGCGATCGCCTCGTCGGCGTGCTCCGCACGACCGGTCCGCAGCAGCCAGGCCGCAACCGCCGCGGCGCTGCGCGAATAGCCCAGCGCGCAGCAGACCAGTACATCGCCCTCTTCGCGCAGCTGCGTTTCGATGGCCTCGGCCACCGCCGCCAGCTGCACTGGCGTGGGCGCGATCAGATCGAGCATCGGCACGCAGCGCGTCGGAATACCGAAGGGTGATGACAGTTCGGCGCTGACATCGACGATCCGTGCGATACCCAGCGCGCGCGCCTGCCCAGCGGTCGGCATGCGTCCCAGCCACACGCGGTCCGCGATCCGTGCGGCCGGCGCTTCGCGCGCGGTCCACAATCGCGAATTGATCCACGCGCCAAGCCGGTACGGCGCCAGCAGCCAGCGCGCGCCGTACGACATGCGCCCATCATCGTTTTTCTGGAAGCCCTCGACGCCGAACACGGCATAGTGCAGCGCGACCATCAGCAGTGCGACGCCGGGCCAGGACAGCCACAGCGCGATGCCGCCGAATGTCGCCGTTCCGAAACAGGCCGCCGCGCCGATGTTGTAGAACATCGCCAGCCGTCTGCGCTTTGGATCGTGCGTGATGCGTGCGGTGCGCAGCGGACTGCGCGCATCCAGCGGCCACAGCCAAAGACACAGCAAGCCAAGCAGCGCACCGGTCGGGATGTCGATGAAATGATGTTGATAGGTGGTCAGTACCGACACCGCAATCAACAGCGACCAGGCGTGCAGCAGCCAGTGCAGGCTTTTCGGCAGCATACGACGGTACATATCCCACAGAATCACCAGCAGCGCGATGTGCAGCGACGGCGCCTGATTGAACGGCTTGTCGAAACTGGTCAGCGCGGCGAAGAACATCCCGGGGATACCTTCGCTGTCCGGCCGCACGAAGGTAAACCCCAGCGGAAACAGCAGAAAACAGCTGACCGCAACAATCTGCGCGGTCAGCAATCGTCTTCCGTGCGCATTGAGTTCGTCGCGGGTGCGGCACACAAACAGCGACAGCGCGTAGAACAGATTGATCGACCAGTACGGAATGATCGTCCACGCGATGAACGGAACGCTGTGCTCCCAGTCGAACACCACTGCGCCGACATCGCCGCGCTGCGCGCCGAGATGATTCGCGAAGCCGTAGCTCAGATAAAAAAACGGCGCAAGAAATGCCAGCCATAGCGCAGCCTGCTTCCAAGGGGTATGTTTCCAAGGTCGCGAAGCCATTGCGCTCATCCCTCGCGTACCGCCAGCGACACCGTGAAAATACCGAATGCGTCGATGCGCTGATCGATCTTGCGAAAGCCGGCGGCTTCGACCAGCTGATCCATTTCCGCCTGCGTGCGTCGACGCATCACCCACGCTTGCCCCTGGCGATGACTGGTCAAGGCGCGTGCGATCAATTCCAGCTGCGGGTGCCACGGTTGGCCGGTGTAGACCAGACAGCCGCCCGGCGGCACCGCCGCGGCGATTCCGGCAAGCGACGTGGCGACTTGATCGTTGTCGGGAAACAGTTCGTACAGCCCCGACACCACTGCGACGGTCGGCTGCGGCGAGACATGCGACAGATCGTCGCGATCGAACGCATCGCCGCGCACGAACTGCGCGATGCTGTACAAACCGCGCTCGGTGATCAGCGCGCGACCGTCGCGGACATTGATCTCGCTGTAATCGCGCAGCAGGATCGATTCCGGTTTGATGTCGCTGGCTGCAATCGCGTCCAGCACATAGCGACCGTGGCCCGCAGCCACGTCCATCACCCGCAGCGGCAGCCCACGCGCGTGCACATGTGCGAAAGCCTTGCGCAGCAGCTCCTCGACGTGGGTTTTGCGCACGCGGATACCGCGCCAGCCGATTGAGTCTAGATAGGTTCGATCGATCATCGTGCCGATCAACGGCGCGCCCTGCGCCTGATTGCGGTAGACGTAGTCGAGCGTGCTGCCCGAATCGAAACCCGTACTGTGGCCCAGCGCGATACCGCGCGACAGCAGTCCGCCAAGCTTGAGCGACGCGCGCGTCATCGCCCAGTACGCGCCGCGCGGCGTGTACCACGGCAACGGCTTGCCCAGCGCGCGAGACTCGTCCGCAGTGAATCCAGTGCGATGCGCGTCGCGCAGCAACACGGACGCAGGTGGGTTGTCGAACAAGCCGTGCACGAAGCTGCGGATGTTATCGGTAGCGAGTTTGCGGTCGCGTTCGCCCAACGTATCGTGGAAGAACCCCGGCAGCACATGCTGTTCTTTGCGCGGGTTGGTCAGCCGTTCGAAGAAACGATGCTGCGGCGCGTGGTGCACCACCCAGTCGCTGCCGGAGATCAGCAGCTGCACCGGCAGGGTGATCGCGGCGGCATCGGCGACCACGCGGTCGGCGGCTTCGTAGAGCCCCAGCAGCACATTCACCGAGATCGGCCGCGAGATCAGCGGGTCGCTGTCGTAGCTGGCGATGCGCGCCGGGTCGTGGGTGAGGAACTTCGCCTTGACGTAGCTGTTGACGAAAAAATTGCCGCGCAGCTTGCGCATCAGCGCCAGCCCCGGGCGCGCGAACGGCACGTAGAGTTTCACCTTGAATGCCGGCGATGCCAGCACAAGCCCGCGAATCTTCGGCGCGTAGTCGTGCGCCCAGGTGCTGGCCAGCACCGCGCCCACGCTCTGCGCGACGATCACGATATCGGTGACGTTGACGCCGTGCGCCGCTGCGATGTGACCGACGAAGGTCTGCACATCGCGCACCGAATGCGACACGCTGGGGCTGTCGCCGCGCACGCCGGGCGAACGGCCGTGGCCGCGCATGTCGTAGGCGAACACGTCGAAATCCGGCAGGCCGAGTTCGTCGGCCAGATGCGCCATCCGGCCCGAGTGCTCATGCCCACGGTGAATCAAAACGATCGCGCCGCGCGCTTCGGCGGCGGCCGGCCAGTGCCGGTAGAACAGCGCAACGTCGTCGTGGGTGGCGAACGTGTGTTCGGTGCAGCGTCGTGGGTCAGACATGGGGATGAGTGGTCCTCGCGGAGAAGGGGGGTGTCCGACCACCAAGCACGCAGTGTCGGGTGCGCGGCGGACGCGTTGGTGCGGGGTATTCGTGGAGTATTGAAGTTCGATACTTTCGGCGGAAACGGAGTGAACCGGACAGCCGCCGGCACAGGCTTATCGCGCTTCGCGCAGCCCGTTGCGCACGCGGCGGACGATGGTCCAAGCGGTGAGCGCGCACAGCGCTGGAAACAGCCACGCGGCCCACGCCGGCAGCAGACCCGCGATGCCGATCCACAGCGCGATGGCGCCCAGCACGAAGGCGCGGTCGCTTTTGCCCATCGGGCCGTCGTAGCGGCGGGTCGCGCCGACCGTCGGCCCCAGCGCACCGGCGAATTCGCTCAGCCCGGCCAGCACCACGAATGTCGCGACCCACACCGGTGCGAAGGGTGCCACCGCCGCGAACGGCAGCGTCAGCGCGGCGTCGGCGATGACATCGGTGAGTTCGTTCAGATACGCGCCGAGCTTCGACTGCTGGCCGAACTCGCGCGCCAGCATGCCGTCGATCGCGTTGAACGCCATCCGCAGGAACATCCAC
>JANOXT010000028.1:0-4226 GCA_031418555.1 Lysobacterales bacterium
AACCACTGGCCAACTGCTCGGCAAACAGGGTTTGCCATTGTGCAACGGTACGTTTCTTCATCGGCCAACCTCCAATCAACGGGAGGTCACGCTATATCGCCACGCCGATCAAGAATAGGGTGGGGTTGGTTAGGCGCTTACAGTCGATCAATTGCGAGATGACGCGTTGCTTGGCGAGGGGCAGGGTCTCGATCAACTTCATCTGTTGCTGAATCTTCTTCTGTGGCCCGCGCTTCTTCGGCGCGGCGGCTGTTGTGTGTGCGTCGTCGTTGACGAGCGCATCGAGCGTGGTGTCGAGTGCCTGCGCGATGACCGGCAGCAGCGACACGGGAACGCGGCGCCTTCCCTTCTCGAACGAGTTCATCGCCTGCTGAGAAATCCCCAGCACTTCCGCGAGTTGCACTTGGGTGATGGCCTGCGTCTTGCGACGCAAGGCCGTAAGGCGCAATGATCGTGGCGTAGGGTGGAACCCGCGAAGCGGATTCCACCGTCTTTTACGCATCCGCCACGATTGAATTTCGAAATTGTGAATGTATCGTGATGGCGGAATCCGCTTCGCGGGTTCCGCCCTACGCCGGATGTTGGTCTCTCGGGATTTTCTGACCTGCGGACGGGGTGTTTTCTGATGTCGCATATGTCGTGACGCGGGCATGCTGTTACGCATGCCGAATTATCGACGCGAATGGACGCCTGGTGGGACATGGTTCTTCACAGTGAATCTGCTGGAGCGTCGCCGCAACGATTTGTTGACGGCGAATATCGATCGCTTGCGCGACTGCGTTGCGCTGGAACGTACGCGCCGACCCTTTTCGGTCATCGCATGGGTGGTACTGCCGGAGCACATGCATTGGATATGGCGATTGCCTGAAGGGGATGCCGACTTTGCGACCCGCTGGCGCCGCATCAAAACGGATTTCAGCCGCGGCATCTCCAAGACGGAACGTCGATCGAATGTGCGGCTCGCGCGAGGCGAGCGAGGTATCTGGCAACGACGCTACTGGGAACATGCGATCCGCGACGATCTCGATCTTCAGCGGCACATCGATTACATCCATTTCAATCCGGTGAAGCATGGATGGGTCGTGCGGGCGATGGATTGGACGCATTCGAGTTTTGGGCAATATGTTTTGCGCGGGGTTTATCCTGAGGGATAGGCCAACGGGTATTAGGCGAATGCAGCGGTAGTGGGTCCGTTGAATGCGGACCGATCGGAGGCATCGTTGGCGTAATCGCCTTCGGCGGTTACGCCCTACGCGAATGCCGCAAGGGATCGATACCGCGCATCCAACGCGGCGACATGCTGCTTTAGAGTTTCCAGGCTGCCGGTGTTGACGAGAATGTCGTCGGCGATGGCGAGTCGCTGTTCGCGGGTCGCCTGTGCGGCGATCATGCTGTCGGCGAGTGCGGCATCGATGCCGTCGCGCTGCGTCACGCGTTCTCGCTGCACGTCGACCGGCACGTCGACAACCAGAATGCGCTGCAGCCACGGATAAGCCGCACGGCCGCCGACTTCGGCCAGCAGCGGGATCGCGGCGATCGCGTATCGGCTCTCGGCTTCCCGGCACTGGCGCGCGAGCGTTTCGCGCACGCGCGGGTGGACGATGGTTTCGAGACGTTTGCGTGCTTCGTTGTCGCCGAACACGCGTTTGCGCATCGCGGCGCGGTCGAGTGCGCCATGGGTGTCGAGGACGCCCACACCGAATATGGCGATGACTTCGGCCAATCCTTCGCTGCCGACGGCGACGGCCTCACGCGCTGCGATATCGGCATCCGCAACGACGATGCCCAGCGATTCGAATGCGGAGGCGACGGCGGTTTTGCCCGACGCGATGCCGCCGGTCAGGCCGATGCAGTACGACGCCATGACATTACTGCAAGCCGGAGATGCGCATGTACGCACCGATGATGTCGTTGCCCCACAGGAACACGATCCAGCCGGCGACGGCGAGATAGGGGCCGAACGGAATCGGTGTGCCCTGATCGCGGCCCTTGGTCATCAGCCAGATAGAACCGACGATGGCGCCGACGATCGACGACAGCATCACGATGGGCAGCAGCGCCTTGTAGCCGGCCCATGCGCCGAGCGCGGCCAGCAGCTTGAAATCGCCATGGCCCATGCCGATCTTGCCGGTGAGTTGTTTGTAGACCCAGTACACCGTCCACAGCGACAGATAGCCGAGCACCGCGCCGGCGATGGCGGCTTTCGCGGGTACGAACAGATTGTCCACGCTGGCGATGAGGCCCAGCCAGAGCAGCGGCAGCGTGAGCTGATCCGGCAGCAGCTGCGTGCGCACATCGATGCCGGACATCGCGACCAGGAAACAGCTCAGCATCGCTGCGCCGAAGCCCTGCCAGCCGAACCCGAAGCGCCAGACGCAGGCGGTGACCAGCAGCATCGTCAACAGTTCGACGGCCGGATACTGGATGGAGATCGGCGTCTTGCAGCTGCGGCACCGGCCGCGCAGCGCGAGCCAGCTGAAGACCGGGATGTTTTCGTACCACGACAGCGTGTGCCCGCAGTGCGGGCAGTGCGAAGGCTCGACCACAATGCCCGGCGGCGGCGGGTCGTAGAGATCGGCCTGTCCCAGCGTTTCCAAACTGTCGCGCTTCCACTCCCATTCCAGCCGTTTCGGCAGGCGCAGGATCACGACGTTGAGGAAACTGCCGATGAGCAGGCCAAGCCCGGCCACGATCGGATAACCGAGGGCCGGATTCTGGTCGAGGAATGCCATCGATGCGAGGGCCCGGAATCAGCCGCCGACCGCAGCGGCCAGCTTGAAGATCGGCAGGTACATGCCAACGACCATGCTGCCCACCATCACGCCGATGATCACCATGATCATCGGTTCGAGCAGGCTGGCCAACGCATCCACGGCATTGTTCACTTCCTGCTCGTAGAACTCGGCGACCTTGAACAGCATGGTGTCGAGCGCGCCGGCTTCTTCGCCGATCGCCGCCATCTGCACGACCATATGCGGGAACAGGTTGACCTGCTTCATCGCCATGTTCACCGGATAGCCGACGGAGACGTCGTCGCGGATGCGCCACACCGCTTTTTCGTAGAGCGAGTTGCCGGTGGCGCCGGCGACGCTTTCCAGCGCTTCGACCAGCGGGACGCCCGCCTTGAAGGTGGTGGCGAGCGTGCGCGAAAAGCGCGCCACGGCGGAGTTGTGCATGATCGCGCCGATCACCGGAATCTTGAGCACGACCTTGTCCAGGAAATGCTGGAAGCCGGGCGAACGTTTGTAGGCGAACACGAAGCCGACGATGGTGCCGATGGTGACGATCAACATCAGCCACCACCAGGACACCATGAACCGCGAGAACTTGACGATCAGCTGGGTGAAGGCGGGCAGTTCGGCGCCAAAGTTCTTGAACACGTCCTCGAACTGCGGGACCACGAACACCAGCATGACCGAACTGACCAGAATGGCGACTGCGATGACCATCGCAGGATAGAATAGCGCTTTCTTGATCTTGCCTTTCAGCGCTTCGGTGTTTTCCTTGTAGGTGGCGATGGTGTCGAGCACGGTTTCGAGCACGCCCGCCGATTCGCCGGCGCGGACCAGATTGCGGTAGAGCTCGTCGAAATACACCGGATGCTTGTTCATCGCCTCATAGATAGAAGATCCGCCTTCGATATCGATGCGCACCGCTTCGACAAGATTCTTCATCCGCAGGTTTTTCTGGCCATTGCCGATGATCTCCAGCGACTGCACCAGCGGCACGCCGGATTTCATCATCGTGGCGATCTGGCGGCTGAAGATGGCGATATCCTTTGCCGTAATTCTGCTGCCGGCTGCACCGAACAAGGGTTTGGGCTTGGGCTTGACCACCGTTGGCGTGATGCCCATGCGGCGGAGCTCGGCTCGCAGCAGATTGCCGTTTTTGGCCTGCTGCTCGCCTTTCATTTTGATGCCGCGCTTGTCGTTGCCCTCCCACACGAACATCGGCATCTGGTTCCCCGCGCGTTCGGTGGGGGGGGCGTTTTTCGCAGCGGTGCGGGAGGCGGCCATGGCTTAGTCCTTGGTGACGCGGTTGATTTCGGCGAGGCTGGTCAGGCCGTTTCTGGCCTTCAGCAGCGCGGATTGACGCAGATTGCGCACGCCGGACGCCTGTGCGGCCTCTGCGATCTGCATGGCATTGCCGCCCTGCAGAATGATGGCTTGGATTTTTTCGCTCATCGGCATCACTTCATAGATGCCGGTGCGCCCTTTGTAACCGCC
>JANOXT010000029.1:0-9396 GCA_031418555.1 Lysobacterales bacterium
CCGACGAAGCTCATCTCGCCGGTCAAGACCAGAAACAGCTGCGGCAGTTCGTCCAGACGCGTCTTGCGGATGAGTTTGCCGATGCGGGTGCTGCGATCGTCGTCTTTGCTGGCCCACCGGGCGATGCCATCGCTTTCCGCATCCACGCGCATGCTGCGGAACTTGACCATCTCGAAGTGGCGGCCATGCTCGCCGACGCGGATCTGGCGATAGATCACCGGCCCTTTCGATTCCAGTTTGACAGCCAGCGCAACCAGCAGCATCGCCGGCCATACCACCGCCAGCAGCGCACCGGCGGCAAGCAGGTCGAAAAGCCGTTTGGTGAGGCGGCGCGGCGTGGAATAGTCGAAACCGCCGGAAAACACCAGCCATGACGGATCGACGATATTGAGCTGGACCATGCCTGCCTCGCGTTCGAAGAACGTCGACAGATCGGTGACCAGCACGCCCTTCTGCACGCAGTTCAGCATCTGCTCCATCGGCATGCCGCCGCGGCGTTCGTCCGGCGCGATCACGATTTCATCGACGTTGAGCCGTTCCGCCACCGAGCACAGCGTGTCGGCGGTCCGGATCAGCATGTCCTCATCGACCACGACCGGCTGGTTGGCAGCGGGAACGAAGCCCAGGACGTTGAAGGATTGACGGTCGCTTTTGCGACGCAGCCGCGTGTTGATCAGATTTGCGTTGTTGCCTGCGCCGTAGACCAGCACGCGCCGCTTCAGCATCTGCGCAGCGGACAGATGCGACACCACATAGCGCACCGCGAGCACCCCCGCTATGCCGACCAGCAACGCGATCGCGAGCACGCCGCGACCGATATAGGTCGCCGGAACGACGTAATACAGCACCAGCAGCGCAATGCCGCCCACCGCGAAAGACATCGCGATGCGCAGCAGCAGATCCAGCAGGCTGTGGCGGACATACGTCTGATACAGACCGAAGGCGAGCATTGCACCGGTCACGGAAATCGCCACGAGCAAAGCGCGTGCAACGATACCGGCCAGAAAGTGCTCGAAACCCGACGGGTCCGCATGGAAGCGCAGTTGGGCTGCCAGCATCACCGACAGCACCACCACGCACAGCTCCGTCAACCACAGACCACGGATGGCCAATGTATTGCGACTTGAACGAACAGTTCTCACGAATCCCCCTGACTACTTCCATGACGAGCCGCGACCGGTCCGACATGCCAAAACAGCCCGCATCCGGGATAACTGCGACGTCCCGAATGTTCCAGGCTGTTCTGCACATGCCCCCTGTGCCGATTGCGCCCTCTTGCCGGGTCGACAGCGCCAATACTGCGCTGCTCCATCGTTCCCGCTCCTGACACACTATCCATCAACGTCACATTTCCACGAAGGCGGACACGGATCGTTGACGGCAGTGCGCTTCCGTTGAAAATATGCAACGGTCGCGCCGCGCAAACGATACAGCAGTATTGATCGCTTGATGCAGGCGATGTCGATCCTTCGCCGCAGATCAGCCGCGCACTGTCCTGTCGCGACCTTCCCGCTTCGCCCGATACAGCGCAGCATCCGCACGCTTGAACAGGGTTTCGACATCATCGCCCGGCTCACCTTCGCTGACACCCAGACTGATCGTGACCCGGTCGTCATCGCGACCACTCTCGAAACAGGCCGCCGATATCGCCGTTCGCAGCGCCTCGGCAATGTCCCAGACCACCGCCGCCTGAGCCGCAGGCACCACCACCAGGAACTCCTCACCACCCATCCGACCCATCCTGGCATCGGAGGGAATCTGGCTGTGGGCGATCGCAGCGATTTCCCGCAGCACCCGGTCGCCGCCATGATGTCCGTGGGTGTCGTTGATCCGTTTGAAATGATCGACGTCGAATGCGATGACAGCCACCGGTGCTTGATTGAGCTGTCCAGCGCGCAGCGCCCGCTCGAAGAATTCGAGGATATGCCGACGGTTCGGCAAGCCGGTCAGTTCGTCGGTCATCGCCAACGTACGCATGCGCCGCCCCTTGCGGACCTCCTGCCAGATCATCGCCGCCATCAGCGCAAGCAGCGTCATCCCGAAAATAATCGTCACGCGCTGCAGGGTCCGCACCCGTTCGATATTGCGGAGGGCTTCGCCACGATGCGCATTTTCGATCAACAGGGCGCGGTTTTCGTGCTCTTTTTTCGCGCTGTCGAACTGTACCCGCAGACGCGAGCTTTGCTCTTCCCGGGCACTCGCTTCCAGTTTTTTCTGGGCCTCGCGATACGCCATCGAAGCTTGGTATGCCGAACGCCAGTCGCCGATATCGGCGTGCGTGGACGCCAGCGTTTCATGGATCTGGGCCAGATAGCGCGGGTTGTTCTGCGCGCGGAAATGTCTTTCCGCGACGGCCAGGTCTTCGATCGCTTCGCGCGGCCGCTGCAGAACCCTCAGCGCTTTCGCGCGGGCCAGACGCGTACGCGCGATACTTTCGAGATCCTGCGTAGCCGTGTAATGCGCGAGGGCGCGCTCGATCCAAGGCAGGGCTTCGGCGCCTTTGCCCTGCTTTACCAGCAGCGCGCCGATCGACCGTTCGCCTTCCGCGATCGAGGCCGCATCTTTCAGTGAGGTATCGATCGCCAAAGCGCGCATATATTCCGAAAGCGCGGCGTCCAGTTCGCCTTTCATTTCCATCGCCGAAGCGATATTGAACCGTGCGGTGGCGACCCCGCTTTGCAGGTCTGCCGCTTCGTCGGCCTTGAGCAATTGGCGGTAGTAGACGATGGCCCTGTCGAATTCGCCTACATGCTCGTCGCTGTAGACGTTGGCGATCGCATTCAGCGCATAGCGCTGGCCGCTTTTGTTTCTCGACTCCAGGCTCAAGGTATAGGCGCGATTGAGATCGGCAATGGCATCGTCGAAATGCCCATGGTAGTGCCGGCTTTCGCCGCGCATCGCGAGCGCATCGGCCAATATCTGTTTGTCCTGGCCGATTTTGGCGGCAGCCACCGCAGCTTCGTATACCACCGCCGCCTCGCCGGGTTTGCCCTGCAGATCCAGCGCATAGCCCTTGCAGCCAAGGAAACTCGCGCTGGACGAAACGTCCCCCGCTTTCTGCGCCGCACGCAACCCATCCTCGGCGATCGGCAGCGCCGCATGCGCATCGATGACCGCCGTATTCATGCACAGATCCTGCTGTGCCTCACGCAGCAGCGCTGCGTCCCCAACGCCACGTGCCATCGCCGCTGCACGCCTGGTCAGTGCAAGCGCCTGCTTCGGGTCGCGTTCCTGAAGCGCTTCGGCCTGCGCAAGCAGCGATCGGGTCTCGACGGGCGACGACGCAGGCTGCGCGTACGTCATGCACGGTAAGCAGAACCCTGCATAGAGCAGCCAACGCATCCAGAGGAAGCGACCGTAAAAGGCCTCGGAGACTTTCGAAGGCATCCTCAAAGGCCGGCTCCCCGCAGAAGCCCGCTTCGCGGGCAGGCTTCAGTGATATGCGCAAAACCATGCCCGCAGACAGCAGGCGCTGCGGCGCCAAAGATTCGAATCATGGTTCCGCCCCCCGCGGACTTGATACAGCCCCCAATGGAGGGGCTTGCCACACACGTTGTAGATTCTAGAGCGGCGCATCTTTTAATTATGAGCGCTCCATCGCGATCTATTCGCATATTCAGATTGAGTGCTTACGCTGCGACGGCCTCACACGCCACCAGCACGGGCGTTCAAGCCCTCAGCGGACAGCCCGCAGCGCGGCTGTGCCTCTTCCGACAAGCGACACCCATTTCCCTCGATCACCAGACAAACTGCCGCCCGCACCACCGTGCTGCGGCGGCTGCAGTCACCGCCTGCAGTCATGGGAGACGAGCTGGAAGCGGCCACTGCGCCGCTGCAGGCCCTGGACGCGAACATGGACGCGTTGGGCCGCCAACAGGATGTCGATGGCCAGGATCGACCAGAAGATCCACGGCATTATTGACCAAGCCGTGGCAAGAGGCCTTGCCTCGCCGGCCAACAGCAGCCAATAAAGAAAACGGCCGGCCAGTGGACCGGCCGCTTCGCTCATGCGACTGCGATCAACGCAACCACATCCTGGCGCCGCGCGCAGGCAGACTGAACGTGTAGCTGCCGCTGTTGATATTGACGACGCTGCCCGAACCCAGCGTGTCCGTGTAATTGCTGTACCACCACAACACGCTGTTGTTCATATTGACCGCCGCGTTGACCGTGCTGCCGCACTTGTTGATGCCGACGATGCCCTGGTTGCCGCGGCGGAAGATGATGTGGCAGCTGCCGCTGGACAACACCTGCATATCGCTGCCCTGCACGGTATTGTGGAAGCGGATCATGCCCTTGAAGTCGGCGCGGCTGTAGGCGTTGACCCAGCTGTTGTCGCCGCTTTCGTTGTTGTCGGAATACACCATCGGCTTGCCGCCGTTGCGCCCGAAAATATACGCATAAGCCAGCGTTTCGTCGGTGGCGTCCATCAGCGCATAGCGGAACCCGCTGTTGTTGGGTATATCGTGGGTCAGGACGAAAGTCAGCGCGCGCGAACCCGCCAGCGCCTGGCCGAAAGCGCCCGGGTCGCTCAAGCTGTTCAGGCTGCCGTTGAACGCAAACGCATTGCGGATCGATGTCTGCAAAGGAAAATCGTAAGCGGCATGATCGGTATTCTGCAGATACGGCTGCAGGAAACGATCGTATTCGGAGCTACCGGCGCCGCCGCCGGTGATGATCTCACCGAAGATGTACATGCCGCTCTTGATGTCGGCGCTGAAGACGCTGTTGATCTGGCTCATCGGCATGTGCTTCGCAGCATCGATACGGAACCCTTTGACCCCGATGGCTTTCAGCTGGCGCAGGTATTCCTGCTGCTGGGACATCACGTAGCTGGTGTCCTTGAGATCGGGAAGACCGGGATCGCCGCCGCCACCGCACAGCCGCCAGTTCTGCACCTGAAACGTGTCGTTGTAGTCGGTGATGCAGCGCGCATCGCCGAAGTCCGTGCCGCTCAGAAAGTTGAAGCCCAGATTGCCGAACAGTCTTATGCCGTTGTAGTACGTCGTGTTTCCGCTGTAGGTGTTGAGGATCGCTGTACCGGGGTAATTCAGGTCGGAACGCTGTGCCGACTCGTTAGCCATGTGATTCATGACCACATCGGCATAGACATCGATGCCGCGCGCTCTCAATGCATTGATCATGCTCTTGAAGCCGGCCGTGTCGCCCAGCGGATGATCGATCAGCCGATAGTCCTGAGGTTGATAGCGGGCCCACCATTGGCTGCCCGAAGATTTGTACGCTGGCGCAACCAGCACAGCTTTGTAACCGGCGGTTTGAAGGGCGGCGGCGCGCGCCTCCACATCGGCATAGCGCCAGTTGAAAGCGTGCAGAACAGCATCCGCATGCGCATTGCCTGCGGCCATGCCTGCGAGGAAAAGGGCGGAACACAGCCGTTTCATCCTGGTGCGGAGCGTACTGGCGCGGGTCGGAACGGACTTCTTCGATACGGACAGCATCTGGGTTCTCCTGAAATGAATTAAAAACCCGCTGCTCGATGCGCGGGACAAGTTCCCTGCTCCCGTTTCGGTGCGGACATTGCACGACCGGGCCATGACTGCGAACGCTCGACCGGCCCCTGCTCCGGACGCTTGTCGCGGCATTGCGCGCACGACAGGCAGGCATGCTAGGGCCGCATCGCAATGCAGCATGGATCCATGCATACGTATTCAATTCGCAGCGATCACGACCGCCGTCACGGAGAAGGTATGCGGGGCGTCATGCACTGAGCTGAGGTATCCGAACGATGTGTCTGCGGAAGACCGTGCACGACAGCAGGCCGATTGCGCCGATCGCGCACTGCGGGTTCAGTGTTTTCCGGTCGGGGCCGCTCGCCCACGCGGCGTGCCCTTTCGACACGCGTCCGAGCAGAATTTCACCTGCGGCCAATCGCGCGCCCATTTCTTGCGCCACGAAAACTCCCGGGCGCAGACCGGGCATGTTTTCTGGGGAAGGTCGCGTTTCGCAGTCATCGCTGTGTGTAATCCCGACAGCGCAGCCAGCCGCTGCGATCAGGCCTTGCGCAGGAAACAGGTCTTCAACACCAGACCTTTGATCTTGTCCGAATGGCCTTCGATATGCCCGGCGTCGCCTTCGACCAGACGGATATGCTTGATCACCGTGCCCTGCTTCAGGGCAATGGCACTGCCCTTCACTTTCAGATCCTTGATCACCACCACCGTATCGCCATCGGCAAGCAGATTGCCGTTGCTGTCGCGCGCCGCAACAGCGGCTTCAGCGGATGGCTCGCCTGTTGCAGGCCATTCGTAGCCGCAGTCGGCACAGATCCACTGATTGCCATCCTGATATCCGTTGGGCAGCGTACATTGCGGGCAGAACAGCGCAGCGGTCATTGGATGGCCTTGTGGACGTTGGCCGCAGTGTAGTCTGCGTATCGGCATTATCCCCGCAAAGCAGCTTCGTGGCACCGTGGATCGCGCGAGAGGCGACAGCCGGCATCCGGCGTGGCAGGATCGCCACGAATGCCTTCCGCCCAGGACTCGATCACCCGATGACCGTCGAAAGCAGTTCCGCCCAGACCGATATCGACGCGCTGCACGCATGCGCCTATGCGGCTTTCGACACGGGCGATCTGCTGGAAGCGCGCGCATGCTTCGATGGTTTGCTGACAATGGCGCCCGGCGCTCACGACTATCACTATATGCAGGGTCTGGTCTGCAAGTATCTGCGCGAGTGGCCGGCATCGCTGCATCACAACCTGCGGTCGCTCGCACTGCGCACGGAAGCGGACGACGCTTCGGGTTGGAACGCCGCGATCGCCGCGACGGCCATCGCCGACTGGGCAGAGGCGCGACGCCAGTGGGCAGCTTGCGGTATCGATATTCCCGAAACCGGCAGCGGCATCGGCATCGGCGCCACATTCGGCGTCGCCAGCCTCCGCCTGAACGCATGGGCGCAAAGCGAAACTGTGTTCGGGCAACGTATCGATCCGGTACGCGCGCGCCTGATCAATGTCCCGTTGCCCGACAGCGGCTATCGCTACGGCGATATCGTGCTGCATGACGGCGCCGCCACCGGCCAGCGCAGGTTTCATCAAAGCATGGTGCCGGTATTCAATGCCCTGCAGCGATTGGAAACGTCGGAATTCCAGACCTTCGCCGTATTCGCAAGCTGCCCCCGCAGCGAAGATGTGGATGCCCTGCTGGAAACGCGCGTGCCCGGCATCGCGTTTATCGAAGACTGGACCCAAAACACGGCGCAGGTTTGTTTGCGCTGCAGTTATGGCGCACCGCATCGCCGTAACAGCGATGCCCACGCATCCGAAAAACCCGCCGGCTGGTGGCCGGAACGCAATATCGGCGTCGCCGCGCAGAGCCGGCATTCGGTTGCGAAGCTGTTGCAGCGCTGGCGATTGAACAACAGCAGCCGCCGGGTGGATGCCGTCGAATCCCGCGATACCGTGCCAAGCGCACCGCCGATACGCGGCGAACGATGGTGGCTGTCGCCCGATGACCGCGCGCCATGATGTGCAATTGAATCGCCCGCTCATAGGCAAGCGGGCGATTCCTTCAAGCCTGTGATCGAAACGCAGTCACGGCACGATCTGATGGCACGATCTCACGGTGCGATCTTACGGAACGATCTTACGGAACGATTGCGCAGCACTCCCGCTGTGCGTCGATCGCGCTGCGCGTAGGCAGCTGCAGTTGCACGGCGCCCTTCTGCAGCAAGGTCACGGCCATCGCGGTGCTGGCCAGCGGCAAGGTCGCTGCGGGTGGATTCCAGTCGACCGAGCACTGCGTTCTGAAAGCACTGTCGGACACGCGTGAGGTCAGCGCATGCAGCGGGTCGCCGTTCGCCAGCCAGTTGGTTGACGTGGAGCCGGCGAAATAGGCGCCTTTGTTCGCCGCGGAAAGCGTCAATGCTTTTTCCGCGAGCGCGCCTTGCGTGCCGTAACGCTTGCCGATCACGGCCAGCCCGGTGGGCAGTACGTACGGCAGCAGCGTCTGCGGATTGGCCAGATGCATGAAGGCATCCTGGCTGAAGACGGTGCCGATAGTGCCGTTGATCTCGCCGCCAACCATCATCACGCCCGCCGGCGCGCCGGCGTAGGTGGTCGTCAGCGTGAGGTCGGTGCCGTGACCGATCTCGCGATCCGCGGCAGCGCCCCAATGCGTGTGCACGCGCAGCAGGCAATTGGGGAGGAATCGCGAGAGATACACCTGCGGCAAGGCGCCAGTCGCGTTGGTCTCGCCGACGGTGAGGTATTCGGGCGACCCGGTGCTGGTCTTCACTGCGACCACATCACGATACTGCGCGGTGCCAAGGCCGCGCATGCGCGCCGCGCACACCACCGCACCGGTGTTGCCGTTCACCTGCAGCACCGCGGCTTCACCGGCAATGCGGCCCACCGCGACCAGATCGCCGGTGGTGCTGGGAGTGACAGGCACGAGTTCGGTGATCGCACGCAGTTCAAAATCGCCGACGACCGACGACTGGTAATCGCGCACCCAGATTGGCGTGCCGTTGGAGCGCGTGCGCGCGATGCGCGCGCGATAGATCGCAGGTACGCCTGCCGTCGCAGGCTTGAAATATTTGCCCAGCGCGACCAGATCGCCCGGCTGGGTCGCGAAACCGGCGTTGCCCGACGTTGTTTGCAGAATATCGAAACCGCTGTTGTAGTCGGTGGTATCGCCGTACGAGAAGCGCCACAGCGGCGCACCGCTGCAGTCGATCTTGGTCACGATGAAGTTGGACGTCGGCGCTGTCGTACTGACCGGGTCAAGGCTGCCTACTGCGGCAAAACCGCTGCCATCGCGGAACTCGGCGACTTGCGCACCCTGCTCCGGACGCAGGCCGGTGTCGTATTGGAAACGGAAGCCGGGTGCGCCGATCGACGCCAGCGTCGACAGGCGTTCGATCAGCATATTGGTGTTGGGCGCTGCACCGCCGGGCGTCGTGGTGCCGACGCTGATGGAACCGCCTGGCGAGGCACAGCCGCGAATTTCCTTGGTGCCGCGATGCAGGTCTTGCTGTGCGGGCAGGCCGGAGGTCATCTCCCAGTTCTGCGCCATCGCGGTGGTCGGGATCACTGCGGCGATCAGCGGCAGACACGCCAGCGCCAGTACGGTTTTTCTCTGTACGTTCATGTATGCATTCCTTTTTGATCGAATAATCCGTGGAAGCGACTCTGCAAGCAGACTTTGCCTCCGGACATGCATAGCGGGCATGCACAGCGACGTTTCCTTGTCTGGATACGGCGTTGGTATGCACGTTGTGTCATATCGCGCAGGCGCTTCTTGCGTTGAATCGCCGGCAGTCGATGACCGCCACTGGTTCCAACGTGTCGCTACAGCATTGACGGCCAGCGAACATGAGGGGTGTAACCAATATGCCGTGATGTGGATCACGGCGTATGCCGACAGGTGGCACATG
>JANOXT010000030.1:0-18889 GCA_031418555.1 Lysobacterales bacterium
ACGATCGGCAGGAAGGTGATTGGTTGGAGTTCCGGTTTCCAGTGGCGCCCTGCTGATCTGATCGACAATGGATTTTCGACGAAGAGCATCGATATCCAGGATCCATACCGCTATCGGGGCGTGGGCCAGATCCGCTATGAGCTTATCCAACCCCAGTTCGACATCGTGGCTATCGTCTCCAACCATGAGAAGGGCTTCTTCGGCGGAGAACAGTTCGCGACGAAGCTCAGCATCAAGAGCACTGTAGATGTCTCGCTGATGTACGCAATCAACGGCGACTACTCGCGGAAGTACGGCGTGATCGTAGACAGCAATCTGCCGTGGGGGTCGACGCTTGCGCTGGAGGCTGTCCATGTGGACATCGACAGGGACAAGATGACCGATGCCTCGCATTTCGGAAGAACGCTGGAGAGCCTCAGCGGCATCCATCGCTATGAGGATGTCTACCTCAGCCTGACCAAGTTCATCGACGACAAGCGCCGAATGAGCTTCGATTACTTTCATAATGGACGCGGGCTGGACGATGTTTCCTCGCTCGGCCGCAGGCTTTCGATTGCCGAGGCGGCAAGCACGACATCGCGGGCCTTCGATACTTCGATTTTTTCGCAGCAATACATCGGCCGCAACTACATTTATGTCGCCTACACAGGCTACTTGGACGCATGGCGGCTGCAGTTCAAACCAAGCGTACTGATGAACACTGCCGACAACAGTTTTATCGGATCGATTTCGTTCAAACGCGAACTGGGTGACAGTTCGGAACTGACTCTGAACTTGAATACCTTCCACGGCGAGGACGATTCCGAGTTCGGTTCCGTCACCAACGGGCTTGGGTTCGGTGTGTCTTATCTATTTCACTTCCTTTGATACAGGATCCAAATCATGTCTACTCCGAACACCAAGCCGGTTGAGCATCCCGAAGTGCTGGCCGAACCGATCAAAGTCACGGCCGATCCAAACACCAAGCCGGTCGAGCATCCCGAAATGCTGGCCGAACTGATCAAAGTCACGGCCGAGGCGCTGCAGGCCGATAGCGTCGACCCGAACGTGCCGCTTGCCGAAATCGGCATCGACTCGCTGAATATCGTCGAAGTCATCATCGCCTGTGAGGATATCTATGGGGATTTTCAGATCGACCCATCGAAGCTGGAGTTCGATGAAATGACATCCCTGATGGACATGCATACCCAGATGATCGCTTTTGAGCGAGTGTCTTAAACGTTGGACCGAATGGAAAACAATGCAATGAGTATCATCAGTGTGACCGGGTTAGAGAAAAAATACGGCAATGTGCACGCGCTGAAGGGCATTTCGTTCGACGTCGGTCGTGGCGAAATCTTTGCTTTGCTTGGACCGAATGGATCAGGCAAGACCACAACGCTTGAAATCCTCATGGGGCTCCGCAAGCGCGACGCAGGCAAGGTCGAGTACTTCGACGCCAACGGACAAGTCAGCCGTCTACCCAGAATCGGAGCGGTGTTTCAGGGCAGGGTCTACTACGACAGCTTGACCGTCCGTGAGCTCATCAAATACTACGGCAGTCTCTATCGCCAGCCGCCGCAGAATGTCGATAGATACCTGAGCATGGTCAATTTGAAGGAGAAACTGGACAGCCAGTACAAAGATCTCTCCGGCGGGCAAAAGCAACAGATCGCCATCATTCTGGCGTTGGTCAACGACCCGGAAGTGCTGTTCTTCGACGAACCTTCCAGCGCGCTCGACCCGCAGGTGCGGCTCAAGATATGGGATTTGATCCGGATCCTGAAGGGCGAAGGCAAGACGATCATATTCACGACGCACTACATTGAGGAAGCCGAGGCGCTGGCCGACCGCGTTTCCATCCTCAGCAAAGGCGAACTGGCCATCACGGACAGTCCGACCAATATCATCAAGAAGTACAACGAGACCTACCTGGTCGAGCTGGGTTTCGAACAGGATACTGGCGCAGGCGTTCTGGATGGTTATGGTTTCGGCGACGTGCAGTTCCTGGACGGCGTTTATTCGTTCCGTGCGGACACTATCGATGCTGCCTTGATGCAGGGGTTGCAGGAACTGTCCGGCAAGCACACGTTGTCACGGGTCAGCATCGGCAAGTCATCGTTGCAAAGTGTCTTTGTCAAAATTACGGAAGAGAGGTCCACATCATGAAACGTTTCTTCAACTTTTTCGTCATGCAAAGTGTGCTGGCCTCAAGGAGCAAGATTGCGTTGTTCTGGTCGTTCGGATACCCGCTGGCCATGCTGGTCCTGATGCTGTCGGTCTTCGGCAACATGAACAAGGCCGGCGCCTCGGGCAGCGATCCGCGATTGGTGACGGTC
Source organism: Lysobacterales bacterium (assembly GCA_031418555.1). Lineage (GTDB taxonomy): Bacteria > Pseudomonadota > Gammaproteobacteria > Xanthomonadales > Xanthomonadaceae > Lysobacter_I. Next base: position 2,319 of record JANOXT010000030.1, read on the forward strand.
ACAGGCGTGTTCGTGCTGACGATCATGTCGGGTGGTATCTTCGCGCTGGTGACAGTGCTGGCGTCCGACTTCCAGTCCGGCGTTTACAAACGGTTGAAGCTCACCGACCTGAAGCCGCTCCAGGTCATCTTCGCGTTGATGCTCCGACAGTTCGTCATCATTGCGTTGGGCGCGATCCTAGTACTGGTGGGGGCGAAGCTGCTGTTCAAAGTGACCCCGAACGGGGATTTCTTCTCGATCGTCTTCCTGACCGTGATCGGCACCATCCTGTTCTGCTCGATGGGATTCATCATCGCCAACCTCTGCAACCGCCCGCCGACCGCCACGGCGATCGCCAACATGGTCTTTCTGGTGATGCTCTTTCTGAGCGGATCGACCTTCCCCAAGACTTTCTTCCCAGAGTGGTTGAGCAATGCGGCGCAGATCCTGCCTGCCAGCCATCTTTTCGATCTGGTGGAAGGGCAGCTCTATTACGGGGAAAGTCTCTTTGACAATACGAAAAGTCTGGTGATTCTGTTGACGATGTGCCTGGTCTTCTTGATTGCGGCGATCAAAACCTTCAGGTGGAAATAAGGGGCCGGCATCAGTATGGACAGTATCTTTACGTTGAAAGACCTGACCACCGAGGTTCTGGAAGGCCGCTGGCAGGGCAGTATCGAAACCGATGCGCGCTTGGACGTTGCTCTCGAAGACGAACTGTGTCTGGCTGTGGACTATTGCAGTGCCGTCAAGTATCAGGAAAAAGTGGTCGTGCTGGTGTCGAACACCATCGAGACGGTCGCGGCCTTGCTGAACATATGGCAGCGGGGCGGTGTGGTCATCCCGGTGAAGCGGGACGTGCACGAAAACGCGGTACGCGACATCATCGACGATTGCGGTGCGCAATACCTTCTCGATCCCGAGGCGCATACACTCTCGCCAACCGTCGGCACCCATCCGCGGACGTATGCGGCATCGCCGTTCCGCTACCTCACCGAACCCAGGCTGACTGCGGTCGATCTCGCGCTGATCATCTATACCTCCGGCAGCACCGGCAAGCCGAAAGGCATCATGCTGACGCACGGCAACGTAGTGGCGGCGCTGCGTTCGATCTTGCACTACTTGGGCATCAGGCGGAGCGACACGATTCTGCTCATCTCGCCGCTGTCCTTCGACTATGGTCTGTATCAGCTGCTTTTCTGCCTGGCCACCGAATGTCGGCTGGTCATGTGCCGCAAGGGCATCAACCCGATCACGGTGGTGAATCTGATCGAACAGCGGGCGGTCACGGTGCTGCCCTTGATCCCGGCCTTGGGGACGGGCCTGCACAAATATCTTGAGAAGTTCAGGAAACAAGTGCAGGGCGTGCGACTGATCACCAGCACCGGTGGCGTGTTCCCAGCGCATACCGCGCTGGCTTTGAAGCAACTCTTTGTCGGCGCCGATGTCATCAAGATGTATGGCCTGACCGAATCCAAGCGCGTGTCCTATCTGCCTGCGGCGGATATCGAACGGGCAAGCGATTCGGTCGGCATTCCCAAGCCAGGCCTGGAGGCGAAAGTTTTCGGGGAAGTCGTGGCGGATGGGGGCAGCGTCATTCTCGAAGAACTCCCGCGCGGCGAAATCGGTCAGTTGTTCGTTCGCGGCGCTTCGGTATTCCAGCGCTATTTCAACCCTGAGAACGACGGCGGCGCAAAGATTTATCCTGGTATCTATCGCGATGACAATTGGCTGGCTACAGGCGATCTGTTCATGCAGGACGAAGAAGGATTTCTGTACTTCAAGGGACGTGCCAAGGATCTGATCAAACAGCGTGGGTTCTGCTTGTACCCACGCGATCTTGAAAGCATCGTCTACCGCAATCCGCTGGTCGAAATTTGCGCCGTCGCTGGCGTACTCGACAGCGGCGGCAACGAGATCGCCAAACTGTTTGTGACTCTGGTCGAGCAGGACAAACAGACCCGGGATGAATTCAAAGCGTGGCTGAACCTTAATATCGACCAGGATTACATGTTCGGTGAGATCCAGTTCGTTGAGAAAATGCCGCTGTCAGGCAACGGTAAAGTCGACGTTTCCAGTCTGGTCAGAGGCGACTGGGCGCCTGTTTAGGCGCCGATCCGAACCAGCAGCGCGGCTGTTACGCGCCAGCCCACCGATGCCCCATACAGTTCGGTATGATTCCAGACGACGCGCCAGTAGGGCGCCGCTGCGCAGGGATTGGGGCAGGGGCACCGATGCGCCAGCATGTAGACTGGTTTATGAGGTTTATGTCGATTTGCGTATTCCTTTTCGCTTGTGCGCTACCCCAACCTGCGGTGAGGGCTCAGGGTGTCATCTATAAATGCGTCGGCGGCTAGTGCGCTGTGTCCTATCAGGATTCACCTGTGTGTGCGGCTGTTCGGATGGTCAAACCTTATGCGGATATTCCGCACGATCCTTCGCTTGCCGAAAAGGTTCACCGTTATCGCTTCATTTTTGATCAGCGAAAGTGGAGGTATCCAGGTGTTTACGGCAGGTATAGCCGCTAGATCAATTCGGCTGTGCCAGCGAAAGTCCAGCGCTGCCGGGATATCCGTTTTGGACCGAGAAGTCTGCGAGGCATGCAAAGATGCTCGATGTGCGTAGTCGGTTTTCCGGCGTCTCTCAATGTTTGCGCGGATTGAGGGTTGGCAGGGATTCTTGTAAAAAAAGCCAAAAAAATCTAATGATTTATCGCAGATTTTTTTTCGGCGCAGTTCTGTTTTCATTGAATTGGCCTGCGCTTGATCTGCGACAGCTTGACAAGTCCATAGTCGTCGAGAAGGGGCGATGATGTGCGGTGTAGCAGTAGAAAAGTTCACGGTTGTCGAAGTCGATAGTGTCGCGGCAGGTCAGATACTGATAGTCGAACATCATCGGTTGCACGCGCACGATCGATCGGCACGATTGGGAAATTCAGCGAATATTGCTCGCCCCGACCTTCCATGCCGTATGCACGGTCCAAAAGGTCGACATTCAGCACCTCACAGCACAGCCCGGCAGCTAGCACACTGCCTTCGCCAAGCATCCCCATGTGATTACAAAACCGCAGCGCGAGGTTGAGATCGTGAGTCGCGATCATGGCAATCGGAGGTCGAGGGCGCTGATCGCTTCGTCCAGAAGTATCTGTCGCGGGCTGCGCACGATGACTTGCGCCAGCCCGATCATCTAGCGCTGGCCGCCGGACAGCTCCGAAAAACGACGCAATACGAGATCGCGCACATCCAGCGCCGTCTGGATCGACCAATTTTTGAAATTCAACTATCGGGACGACTTGTTGATCTTGGCGGCCGACATCACCCACGAGCAGTGGTTGCTGGCGTGGAGGCTGGGTACATAGGACCCACGCTTCCACCGGGTCTTGTTTGTGCGAGCTGGACGTTCAGCAAATCGTACATCAAGGCGCGAGGCATGGGGCTGTCAATTGCGCTTGATCGTTTTAGTTTGCAAGACCCTCACGAGCGCGCCGTGCGCATCGCCATCGAGCCCGGTTTTGATGACTACGCCGGTCGCTGGAGCTTATGGGAGTGCCGCCCCATGCCTGAATACCTGCTCGCGATCTGCGCCGAGCACCTGGACATGGTGCCGCCGCGGCTGATTTTCCGTGAACTGGTGTCGAGTATCACGAATGAATTGCTGAAGCTGCGGTTGCTGAAGACGTCTGAACCCTACGCAAGGTAGCTGTGCGTTGTCTTTTCGCGGGATCAGCGTCGCCATGCGTGATAACCTATTTAGCCTGTTGAATTCTGCAATGGAAACCATGTAAGGTTAAAGGGTTGCCAAGCTGTCATGTTTCTGCGTTAAAGACGTGCTGTCTGATGTAACGCTCGACGATCTGAGGTAGCCGGAAGAAATCCGGCGCTGCCCTGACCGCGAAGGATGCACGCATTCTTCAGGGATAGATTCACGAACTTCTACAGGGATGTGGTAACGCGTATGAACGCATCTGACAAGATGTCAACGGAAGGTAACGAGTCGCCGCATATTTCCGCATCCGACCTGGAAGCCGTCCGGCTGCCGGTGGATTCCGAGCGCTTGGCCACCCAGATCGTGGCGGCCCAGGTGCGTGCGCTGTTCGCAGATTCGCACGGCGAATACGCACCGGCTGAACGCTTCGCCATGCTTCGCCCTTCGCATCGCCGCTGGCTGGATGCCAACCTGTGTCATCTCGAGGCGCACCGGCTTGTCGCCGTCAATCCTCTAACGGGGCATTGTCGTTTTCTCATCGACGAAACCGTCGAAGCGCTGTGGCCGCGTTGGGACGCGGCAATGCCGGGCTGGTGCGAGAATGCGAACCATCGCGCCTATCTCACCCTGATCGAAGCCTGCTTGCGCAGGCTGCCAGAAATCCTGACGGGAGCGCTGCCCGCCACCGACGTGCTGTTCCCCGAGTCGTCGATGCATCTGGTTGAGGGCATCTACAAACACAATCTCATCGCTGATTATTTCAATCTTGTGCTGTGCGAAAGCCTTCGCGTCGAATGCGCGGCGAAGGCGGCGCGCGGCGAGCGCGGCCTGCGCCTGCTCGAAATCGGTGCCGGCACGGGTGGCACCACTGCGGGGCTGTTGCCGATGCTGCGCGGTTTCGGCGATCTGGTCGAAGAGTATTGCTACACCGACCTGTCCAAGGCCTTCCTGCTGCATGCCCAAGAGGCCTACAAACCGGAGTTCCCGGCGCTGCGCACCGCGATCTTCGATGTTGGCAAACCGCTTTCTCTGCAGTCGATCGAGGGCAACCGCTACGACGCGGTGATCGCCACCAACGTGCTGCACGCCACCTCGAACATGCGCGAGACCATGCGCAACGCGAAGGCGCTGCTCAAGCGCGGCGGCATCGTGCTGATCAACGAGATCAGTGACTGGTCCTGGTACACCCATTTCACGTTCGGCCTGCTCGAAGGCTGGTGGCTGTACGAGGACGAGAGGCTGCGTCTGCCCGGCAGTCCCTGCCTGTCGCCCGGACAGTGGGAAAAGCTTCTCAAGCTGGAGCGGTTCCAGGGGATCCGTTTCCCGGCGCGCGACGACCACGGCCTGGGGCAACAGGTCGTCGTCGCGCGCAGCGACGGCGTGGTCCGTCAGCGTCTCATTCCGTCGGGCGCCGTCGCCAGGACGGTCGTGCCTGCGCCGGTCGTGCCGCACCCTGCAACGGCAACGGCAACGGCAACGGCAACGACCGACGATGCCGCACTGCGCGATGCCTGCGCGATGCTGTTCCGCGAGACGATCGGCGGCGCGCTGCGCATAGATGCGCGTGAGATCGAAAGCCACAAGCCGCTTGAACACTACGGCCTGGACAGTATTCTCGTCGTCCAGCTCACCACGCATTTCCGCAAGCTGTTCCACAGCGTACGCAGCACACTGTTCTTCGAAGTGAAAAGCATCGACGGTCTGGTGCAGCACTTCCTCGCCAACGACCGCGCCGCCGTGCTGTCGGCGCTCGCCGCGCGCGGTGTGACGCCGGCAACTGCCTCGCCTGCCGCCGTCGTGCCAGCCGCGGCCGTACCGGTACCCGAATCGTTCAGGCCCGCTGTCGCTCCGCGTATTTCGATCGAACGCACTGTCCGTCAGCGTCTCATTCCGTCGGGCGCCTTTGCCAGGACGGTCGTGCCTGCGCCGGTCGCGCCGCACCCTGCAACGGCAACGACCGACGATGCCGCACTGCGCGATGCCTGCGCGATGCTGTTCCGCGAAATGATCGGCGGCGCGCTGCGCATGGACGCGCGCGAGATCGAAAACCACAAGCCGCTTGAACACTACGGCCTGGACAGCATTCTCGTCGTCCAGCTCACCACGCATTTCCGGAAGCTGTTCCACAGCGTGCGCAGCACGCTGTTCTTCGAAGTGAAAAGCATCGACGGCCTGGTGCGGCACTTCCTCGCCAACGACCGCGCCGCCGTGCTGTCGGCGCTCGCCGCGCGCGGTGCGACGCCGGCAGCCGCTTCGCCTGCCGCCGTCGTGCCAGCCGCGGCCGCACCGGTACCCGCATCACTCGGACCTGCTGCAGCTCCGCGCATTTCGGTCGAACGCACCGAACATCGTCGGCGCTTCGCTCCGCGCCAAGATGCCGCCGCGCCTGTTTCCGCACCGGAGCCCGTGAGGTCCGGGTTGTCCGCGCGCTTCGATGTCGCCGTGATCGGCGTCAGCGGTCGCTACCCTCAGGCGCCGGACCTCGAGCGTTTCTGGGAGAACCTGTCCGCGGGTCGCAGTTGCGAGACCGTCATTCCCGCCGACCGCTGGTGTTGGCAGGATTATTTCGACCCGGAGAAGGGGAAGGCGGGCAAGAGCTACACCCGGTGGGGCGGTTTCCTCGACGACATCGACAAATTCGACCCGTTGTTCTTCCGGATCGCGCCGAAGGAAGCCAAGCGCATCGACCCGCAGGAACGGTTGTTCCTGGAAACCAGCTATCACGCGATCGAGGACAGCGGCTACACGCCGGGCACGCTCTCGGCGAATGGCAAAGTCGGTGTTTTCGTGGGCGTGATGAACTCGCGCTACACGGTGCAGCCGCTGTATTACTCGATCGCCAACCGGGTGTCGTTCCTGTTCGACTTCTCCGGTCCGTCGTTCGCGGTGGACAGTGCCTGCTCGTCGTCGCTGACCGCGATCCACCTGGCGCTGGACAGCCTGTACGGCGGCATGTGCGAGGTTGCCATCGCCGGCGGCGTCAGCCTGATCCTCGACCCGCAGCACATGCTCGAACTGACCGCCGTCGGCATGCTGTCGGAAGGGGCGCAGTGCCGCTCCTTCGGCCGCAACGCCGACGGCTTCGTCGATGCCGAAGGCGTCGGTGCGGTGGTGCTCAAGCCGCTGGACCACGCCCTGCGCGACGGCGATACCGTTTACGCGGTGATCAAGGGCAGCGCGCTGAACACCGGCGGCCGCACCTACGGCTATACGGTGCCCAACCCGGCCGCGCAGGCGGAGGTGGTGTCGTCCGCGTTGGCCCGTGCCAACGTCGATTCCGCCGAAGTGAGCTATATCGAGGCCCACGGCACCGGCACCGCGCTTGGCGATCCGATTGAAGTCGCCGGCCTGACCAAGGCCTTCCGCGCCAGCCGCCGCGAGTCGGCTGATGCTGGCGCGGAGCGCCAGCACTGCGCCATCGGCTCGTTGAAATCCAATATCGGCCACTGTGAGTCGGCCGCCGGCATCGCGTCCCTGACCAAGGTGTTGTTGCAGTTCCGGCATGGGCAACTGGTGCCGACTCTGCACGCGGACGAAGTCAACGACGAAATCGATTTCTCGACGACACCGTTCCGCCTGCAGCGCACCCTGACGCCCTGGCTCCGGCTGGTACTGGGCGAAACCGCCGCGGCTCGCGAGGTTCCACGTATCGCCGGCATCTCGTCCTTCGGCGCCGGCGGGGCCAACGCGCATCTGGTGTTGCAGGAACCGCCATCGACGCAGATCAACGCCGACGGCCTCTCGCAGCGCGACAGCGACGGTGCTTGTGTGGTGCCCTTGTCGGCGCGTACGCCCGAGCAGTTGCAGTGGAAGATCGAGCGCCTGCTCAGCTTCCTGCAACGCGACGCCGCCGCTGCCCTGCGCGACATCGCCTACACCTTGCAGGTCGGGCGCGAGGCGATGGACGAGCGCATCGCCTTCATCGCAATGTCGTTGGACGACCTGCGCGGTCAGGTGCAGGCGCTGTCGGAGGCCACGCATCACGGCCCCGGGCCGCATCGGGGCGGTGTGCGCAAGCACAAGGAATTCCTGGCCGCCTGCAACGCCGATCCCGCATTTACCGAACGCCGGGACGGCTGGCTGGTCCAGCGGGATCTGGCGCGGATCGCGGAGCACTGGGTCAAGGGTGTCGAGATCGACTGGGCGCGGCTACATGCCGGTACGCGCCCCAGACGCATTCCGCTGCCGACTTATCCCTTTGCACGCGATCGTCACTGGATCGAGCCGCAACGCACGCTGGGCGGCGCCCGGCCGGCTGCGGCGGCCCATCCGCTGCTGCAGCGAAACACCTCGACCTTGCGTGGCCCGGCCTACAGCGTCGGTTTGAAGGGCGATGAGCGCTTCCTGACGCAGGACGCCGCCGGCCGGCGCTGCTTGCCGGCGCTGCTGTGCCTGGAAATGGCGCGTGCGGCGATCGCAGCCGCTTACCCCGATGATGTCGCCGCACGTGAATTGCGCTTCGAGGACGTCGTTGCCGACGATGCGATCCTTGTCGACGACGGCTGCGAGCTGCACATCGCGCTGCTGCCCGACACCGACGATGCATTGGGCTTCGAGATCTACATGCTTCGAGACGGCCTCGAGCGCGTGCATTGCCAGGGCCGTGCGTCGTTCGCGGCGCCGGACGTGCAGGATGCGCAGGATTGGGCGGACGTGGCGGCCCTGACTGCACGCCTCGCGCACGGCGCCCCGGCCAATGCCGTCCACGACCGGCTGGCGACGTCCGGCGTGCATGGCCTGCTGCCCGCGCACCGCCTTGTGCGTACAGGCCGTGAGGTGGTGCTCGGCTTCGCCGCCGAAACAGCCGGCGCCGAGACAGCCGCTGCCGAGCCGTGGACGCTGCCCCCCGATGCGCTCGCATCCGTGCCGCTCGCCGCCGCCTGGCTGTTGGACGAACTCGGGCAGACGCCTGCCGTACCGTCCAATGTCTTGATGCGCGCGGTGCAGACTGTACGCCTGTGGTCCGGCGGCGACCGTCCGGCCTATCTCGTCCTCAGCCTTCGGGACGACGCTTCCGGGCGCTATGACATCGCGCTGTACGACGCGCACGGCAAGCCCTGTCTGCGTGCGGAGGGCCTGCATCTGGAGTGGACGCGCGCGTTCGACGACGTGCCCGCCGTGCCGTCGGCTCTGGGCGGTGTGGCCCTGAGCGGTGTGGTCCAGGGCGGAGTGGTTCAAGGCGGAGTGGTTCAAGCCGCCTCTGCTGCCCTCGCGGAAACCGCGGCGCCGACGCCGACCTTGTCCGCAACTGGCACGCGCATCGTCTTCCTGCCGCACGCGGCGTCCCCGGTGGCGCACGCGCGCACCGGCGCGGTCACGGCCAAGCCCAATGCCATGCGATTGCGCGAGGTTGACCAGATCGATGCGGTGCCGGCACTGCGGCCCACCGACATGTCCCGGATCGCGTTGCCGTCGCCGGACGCCCATTTCGGTGCCGATTTCGGTGCGGATCCCCGTGCGGATGCGCCGCCGGCTTGCGTCGAATTGCGCGGGCATGGCAGCGGTGTGTTCTCCATTGCCCTGCTGCAACCCGTGCTGGATCGCGCGGTCATCGAACAAACGTTGCTGGCGCTCGAACATCTGCGTGAGCGCGAGGACACCCGGCTGGTGTTGTTCCTCAGCGCCCAAACCGATGTCCTGCACGGCAGCCGAGATGTGCTCGACGACGCTATCGCGGCCGGGCTGTATCGCGCCGTGGTCGAGTTCCCGCTGCCGACCGTCGCTGTGCTGAGCGGCGGTGCCGACGGCCCCGGCTTCCTGCTCGGCGCGCTCTGCGATTTCATGGTCTGCGCGCGCGAATCGCGCTACGGCTTTTCCGATCCGCAGCGCGGTGCGCAGCCCACGGCTGCGGAGGCCGCACTGCTGGCGGCCCGCTTCGGCGACGCCTGGGCGGAGGATCTGATCTACGTCAGCGGCGCTCTGAGCGGGCAGGAGCTGGCGCAGAAGGGATGGACCGTTCCTGTCGTTGCGCGCGACGACACGATGGCTGCGGCGTTGTCGCTTGCCGAGAGCATTGCGACGAAGCCGCGGGATTCGCTGCACCTGCTGAAGACGCACATGGCCGCCGCGCTGCAGAGCTGCGTATCGCGTCTGGGCCTTGACGATCAGCCGACTGCGGACGCATGCGATGCGCCACCCTCCGCGACGGTACCCGTTGCCATGCCGCAGGTGCGGCCGGGAATCACGGTCGAATACTTGTCCGATACGGCCGTTTCGGTGCGCTTCGCCGGCAGTGCCGACGACACCACCCCGGCCACTCTGCTGCGCAATCTGCGCGCGACGCTGGCCGAGCTGGCGCAGCACGCCGGCGGCGGTGCTTCGGTCGTGCTGTGCAGCGATTTCGACGGGTTTCTGCCCGCCATCGGCGATGATGCCGAAGCGCAGCAGGTCGATTCCGAGCTGGCGGCGCTTCAGCACGTTCTGTGCGAGTACCCGTCGCCGGTCGTCGTCGCGTTCGAAGGCGATGCCGATGGCGCCGGCTGGCTGCTGGGATTGAGCGCGGACGCCTGCGTCCACGCCGAACGCGCGCGCTATTCGACAGATGCACTGTGGCGTCACCCGTCGCTGCTGCGACGGGCGGCGGTGTTGTTCGCCCATCGCTTGGGCGCCAATCGCGCGAAGCGCTGTCTGTTCGAGCCTGCGGCGTTCGCCGGGGCCGAACTGGCGTCCGGGGCGGCGGTCGTACGTGGCGATGCGGACGACGTGCTGGCGCATGCGTGGGCGCTGGCGGGTGGGCTGTCGGATGCGTTCCCGCTGCGCGAACCCGCGCTGCGCGCGCGCCGCCGCGCGGCCGTGATGGCCCGGCTTGCAGACGCTTTTGCCGTATCGGACGCGGACGCGGGCGACGCCCGCCGGGTCACGGCGCGGCGGCCCATGCCCGAATTCCCGGCCATCGAGACCGAACTTCGCGGCAACGGCGTGCTGGTCGTGCGCATGGTCGATCGCGAGGCGAAGAACATGTTCTCGCCCGCACTGGTCCGCGGGCTGGAAGAGGTCTTCGCTCACATCGAAGCGTCGGGCGATTACCGCGCTGTCGTGCTCTGCGGTTACGACACCTATTTCGCTTGCGGCGGCACTCGCGACAGTCTGCTGGCGATCCAGCAGGGCAGCGCCAAGTTCACCGATACGAAGATCTACCAGCTACCGATGAGTTGCAGCGTGCCGGTCGTCGCAGCCATGCAGGGGCACGCGATCGGTGGCGGCTGGACCTTGGGCATGTTCGCCGATCTGTGCGTGTTCAGCGCCGAAAGCCGCTACATCAGCCCGTACATGCAATACGGTTTCACGCCGGGTGCGGGATCGACGCAGATCTTCCCGACCACGCTCGGCTCCGACCTCGCCCGGGAGACCCTGTTCGCCGCAGTCGAGCACAGCGGCAGCGAACTGCGCGCGAAAGGATTGCCGCACGCCTGCGTCCCGCGCGTCGAGGTGCTGCCCCATGCGCTGGCGCTGGCGGACGCGATCGCGGCGCGGGCGCCCGCCGATGTGCGCGCGCTGAAGCGGTATTTCGCCGACCCCGGCGTGGCCGTGATCGAGGAGACCTACGCGCGCGAACTGGAGATGCACGCGCAGAGTTTCGTCGGCAAGACGCACGCGCTGCAGGGCGTGATCCAGCATTTCCGTGCCGAAGAAGACGCCGTTCCCGTGTCGGCCACGATGCAGCCAGTCGCGATCCAGGCGGCCACGATGCAGGCGACCGCAACGCCGCCCGAGATCGCCCATGCTCTGAAGGACATGCTCGCGGCCGAGCTGCAGATGGATGCGGCCCAGATCGACGAGGACACGCTGTTCGTCGACCTCGGCCTGGATTCGATCACCGGGGTGACCTGGGTCCGCAGAATCAACGCCGCCTACGGCACCGGGATCGAGGCGACCAAGGTCTACAGCCATCCGACGCTGCGCCAGTTCTGCGATTTCGTCGTCGAGCGCGTCGCGCTGCTGGACGGCGTGGGGAAGCAGCTAGTCGCCAATGCCGCCAAGCCGGCGCGCTTCGCTGCGGAACCCGCGTCATCGCCGACTGCATTGCCGATGCCGACGACGACCGTGCCGACCCAGTCCGTCGCGACGGATGCCGCCGGGACCGAGGCGGATCTCTCAGTTGCGCTCAGGCACCTGCTAGCGCAGGAACTGCACATGCCGGAGGACGAGATCGACGCGCACCGGCAGTTCGTCGACCTCGGCCTGGATTCGATCACCGGGGTGACCTGGGTCCGCAGGATCAACGCCGACTACGGCACCCGTATCGAAGCGACCAAGGTCTACAGCTATCCGACCCTGGCCGAATTCACGCGCTTTCTCGCCGGCCTGCTGCCGGCGCTTCCGGCGCAGCCACAGCCGTCCTCCGCGCCGGCGAAACCCTTCGATGCCAGGCCGCCCGCTGAGCGCGTCCGCCCGGCCGCACGGTCGGCCCGCACCCTGGCCTCGTGGCGCGACAATGCCAAGCGCCGGAGCACGGGCACCGACGCCATCGCCATTATCGGCATCGCCGGCCAGTTCCCGCACGCCGGCGACCTTGACGCGTTCTGGCGCAACATCGCCGGCGGCAAGGACTGCATCGATACCGTGCCGCCGCAGCGCTGGGACATCGAACGCTACTTCAGCGAGGACATCTCGGTTCCCGGCACCACCAACAGCCGCTGGATGGGCGTGTTGGACGACTGCGACGCATTCGATCCGCTGTTCTTCAACATTTCGCCGACCGAAGCCGAGAGCATGGACCCGCAGCAGCGGCTGATGCTGCAGAACTGCTGGCATGCGATCGAGAACGCGGCGATCGACCCGCGCAGCCTGTCGGGCAGTCGCTGCGGTGTGTACATCGGCTGCGGCGCGACCGACTACCACGACCGCTCGCGCGAGCATCTTTACAGCACGCAAGGCTTTACCGGCGCGTCGATGTCGATCCTGGCCGCGCGCATCTCCTATTTTCTGAACCTGCAGGGCCCGTGTCTGGCGGTCGACACCGCATGTTCTTCTTCGCTGGTCGCGATTGCGAATGCCTGCGACAGCCTGGCCGCGCAGAACTGCGACATCGCGCTTGCCGGCGGTGTGGCGGTGATGGCGGGGCCGATGATGCACGTCAAGACCGGGCAGTCCGGCATGCTCTCGGTCGACGGCCGCTGCTTCGCCTTTGACCATCGCGCCAACGGTTTCGTCCCCGCTGAAGGCGTCGGCACGGTGATGCTCAAACGGCTGGCCGATGCCCAGCGCGACGGCGATATCGTCCATGCGGTGATCCGCGGCTGGGGCGTCAACCAGGACGGCAAGACCAACGGCATCACCGCGCCCAATCCGGTGTCGCAGACGCGGCTGATGCGCGCGGTGTACGACAAGTTCGGCGTCGATCCCGAAGACATCCAGCTGATCGAAGCACACGGCACCGGCACCAAGTTGGGCGATCCGATCGAAGTGGAGGGCCTGACCCAGGCGTTCCGTCATTACACCGAAAAAACCCGGTACTGCGCGCTAGGCTCGGTCAAGGGCAACATCGGGCACAGCCTGTATGCGGCCGGCGTCGCCGGTGTGCTCAAACTGGTGCTCGCGCTGAAGCATCGCCAGCTTCCGCCGGCGGCCAGTTTTGAACGTCTCAACCCGCACATCGACCTGTCCGACAGCCCGTTCATGGTCAACACCGCGCTGACAGCCTGGCCCGAGAATGCCAATGGCGGCCGGTCTGCGGTGGTCAGCGCCTTTGGTTTCAGCGGGACCAACGCACATCTGGTGCTGGAAGCCGCGCCGCCGCGCGCGGCGGACACTGCGCGCAATGCCGGGCCTGCACGGCTGGCGCTCATCCCGCTGTCGGCCAAAAGCAGCGAGCAGCTGCGGCAGCGCGCAGGCGATCTGGCGAACTTTCTCGCGGACGTCGCCGCGCATGCGGATGCCGTCGATGCCGCGCCTTCGCTGCAGGACATCGCCTACACCCTGCAGGTGGGCAAGGAAGCGATGGAGGAGCGCTGCGCGCTGGTCGTGCGGTCGTTGGCCGAGCTTGAGGAACACCTGCGTGCGTTCTGCGCAGGTCAGACGCCACGGGGCGTGCAGGTCGGCACCAGCCTGTCGCGCGCGGGCAAGCTGGCGTTTATCGGCCAGGACCGGGATCTGCAGGCGGTGCTGATCGACGCCTGCCTGCGCGAGGGCAAGCTCGACAAACTGGCCGAACTGTGGGTTGACGGCGTCGATCTTCCCTGGGACAAACTGCATCGGGAAGTTTCCGCCGGCTGCCGCCCGCAGCGCGTCGAACTTCCGCTGTATCCCTTCGCCAAAGAGCGTTACTGGCTGCAGGACGACGCTTCGGCGATGGCGCTGCGCGCCGCGCACCCGGCAGCAGCGATCCATCCGCTGCTGCACGCCAACGCCTCGACCCTGCGCCAGCAGCGCTATCGCTCGACCTTCGACGGCAGCGAAAGCTTCCTGCGCGACCACCGCGTGCGTTTCGGCGAAAGCCGCATCGACCATGTCCTGCCCGGCGTCGCCTATCTGGAGATGGCGGCTGCAGCAATATCGGACGCTTTTGCCGATGCCTTCCCCAGACCCCCGACGCGGGAGCGGCTGGTCCTCGGCAATGTCGTCTGGTGGCGCCCGGTGATCGTCGATGCGCCGACCACGGTCGAGATCGAGCTCGGTGTCGATGAGGCCGGCGCGGTCGTGTTCGAGGTCGCCAGCGGCACCGGCGATGCGCGGGTCATCCACTGCCAGGGCGAGGCCAACTTTGTCGATGCGGCCGGCGAGCGTATGGCCGACGCCGCATTGCTGGCTTCCGCGCAGCGCGGCGAGCAGTGGAACGCCGATGAGATCTATGCCGCGTTCGGACAGATGGGGCTGCACTATGGCCCGGCCCATCGCGGCATTCGCACGCTGTCGCGCGTGGGCGACAAGCTGGTGGCAACGGTCGCGCTGCCCCCCAGCGTCGGTGACATGGACGCGTACCGCATGCATCCCAGCGTCATGGATTCGGCACTGCAGGCCTGCATCGGCTTTCTGCCGTCGCTGCAGGCGCTGCCGCAGTCGCCGTCGGTGCCGTTCGCGCTGCGTTCGCTCACCATCCACGCACCGTGCCCCACCGAGATTGTCGCGGTGCTGACACCCACAGGCGGCACCATGAGCGGCATTGTGGAGCGCTGCGATGTGTCGATCTTCGGCCCGGACGGCGCGCTGTGCATCGACATCCGCGGCTTCGGCTGGCGCGGGGTGGATAAAGCCAAGACGGCCGTGCTGCCTGGATTGGGCGATACCGGTCATTCGGACGAGGCGCACAGGCTCGTGGCGCACGCATTCGATGCGCACGCACCCGACGCGGCGCAGATGTTCGATGAAGCGTTTTATCAGGAGCTGCTGGAGAACATCTCCAGGCAGAACATGTCGGCCGAAGAAGCCGCTGAACTCGGGTTATTGTCATGAAAGACGCTTTGCTGCCCATCTACCGCGCGGTTGCCGAAGGCCGTCTCACCCAGGCCGAAGCGCTGCTCCAGATCAAGGCGCTCAGACAGCAGTTGCACGACACGGGCGCCGGCGTGTTGCTTGCGACCCTCGATTGGGCCGCGTCGCCAGCGGCCGCCTCCGACGCGATGCAGGCGCTGGACAGGATCGTTTTGTGGGGCGTCGACCAGGACGCTGTGGCAGCCCTCAAAGCGCAGCATCCCGGCACCGAAGTGATCGCATTCGCGCCGCTGACCGCCGCCGCGGTGGATGAGGCGTTTGCCCACGCGGCCCTGCAGGCGCTTGGGGCGATCCAGTCGATGCTGGCGCGCAGCGCGCATGGCATCCGCGTGCTGGCGATCATTGCCGATGTGCCACAGTCTGCGGTCGCCTCCGGTTTCGAAGCCATGTTCAGGACCGCGATGGAGGAAAATCCGGCCCTCGTCGCGCGCACGATCAGGGTGCCGGCCGACATCCGCCCCGCCGAACTGCAGGGCCTGGTGCGCGATGAATCTTCCGACGATGCGCCGCGCGGCGTCGCGGTCCGCCATGTCCGCCGGGCCAGCGCGCTGCAGCGCGAAGTCGCGCAGTGGGGCGTCCTGGAGCAGGGCGTCGAAGGCCAGGTGCCGTCCGTGGCGCCGGTGGTGTTCAAGGAGCGCGGCTGCTATCTGATCACCGGCGGCGCCGGCGGCATCGGTCTGCAGTTCGCACGCGAGATCGTCGCGCAGACCCGCGCCGCGCGCATCGTGCTGGCCGGGCGCTCGACGCTTGGGCCGGAGGTGCAGAAAACGCTTGATGGGCTGGCGACGCCGCAGCATCGGATCGAGTATGTTGCGCTGGATGTGGCGAACGCACAGGCTGTCGATGCCCTCGTGTCGCGACTGCAGACGGAGGGACAGCCGCCGGATGGCATCCTCCACTGCGCGGGCATCCTCCGCGACGGTTTCATCATCCGCAAGTCGCCGACCGAATTCGCCTCGGTGCTGGGGCCGAAGGTCGCCGGGCTGGTCAATCTCGACCGCGCGACGCGGGATCTGCCGCTTGATTTCATGCTGCTGTGTTCGTCGTTCGCGGCGTGCTGGGGCATCGTCGGGCAGGTCGATTACGCCGCTGCGAATGCGTTCATGGATGCGTTCGCAGCGCACCGCAATCGTCTGTCGGCACAGGGCGAACGCTGCGGCCATACGCTGTCGGTGAACTGGCCGCTGTGGCAGGACGGCGGGATGACCCTGGACGCCGCGACCCGCGAACGGCTGGAGCGCCACACCGGCATGCGGCCGCTGACCACCGCCACCGCGATGCGGGCGATATACCGCGGCTTCGCGCTGTCCTGCGAACGCATGCTGGTGATGCAAGGTGAACTGCCGACGATGCAGGCGCTGCTGGAAGCGGCGGATACCGTACTTGAACCCGCGCCAGCCCGCGCCGCTGCGGTTGCAGCACCGACGCAGCCCGCCGGCATCGACGATGCGCTCAGG
>JANOXT010000031.1:0-4301 GCA_031418555.1 Lysobacterales bacterium
TGCCGGCGCTGCTGGAGGCCACCGGCCGTCTCGAGCTCGTCGATGGCGAATATTCGAGGACCCTCGGCGACAGCGTGCGGTTCCATTACAGCCAGGGACACACGCCGGGGCTGATGCTGGCTGAGATCGTGGGTTCAAAGCAGGTGGGCCCCGAACATGTGCATGGCGAAGCGCATGGCGGCGTGGTGTTCTGCGCCGATCTGATTCCCGGGCGGCCGTGGGTGCACGTGCCGATCACGATGGGCTACGACCGCAACGCCGAGCTGCTGATCGACGAAAAGCGCGAATTTCTCGAAGACAAGCTCGCCCGTAACGTGCATCTTTTTTTCACGCACGATCCGGGCTGTGCGCTGGCGCAGGTGATGCGCGACGACAAGGGCAGATTTTCGACCACGCATGAAGTGTCTGCGCTGCAGGCGCGATCACTGATGACTTGATACTTTTTTCCTGGAGCCCACTGGCGATGCCCAAGATCACCCTGTTGTTCGCGTCGCTTCACGTCGTATTGATGTTGATACTTACCGTGCGCGTGATACTTCACCGGCGTGCGCAGCAAATCGGAATCGGCGACGGCGGCGACAAGTGGCTGACGCGCAAGATTCGCGTGCACGCCAATTTCATCGAAAACGTGCCGACAGCGCTGCTGTTGTTGGCGCTGTTGGAACTTGCAGGTCTCGCTGAATCATGGCTGTGGGCGCTGGGCGGCACGCTGTTGCTTGCGCGGATGCTGCACGCGGCCGGTTTTTCAAGGCGCTCCGGCTATTCGTTCGGCCGGTTCTGGGGCACGGTGCTGACCTGGGGCGTGTTGATGGTGATGGCCGCTGCCGGATTGTGGCTGGGTCTATCCATGCGCTGATGTGCCTTCCGTTGATGTGCCTTCCGTTGATGTGCCTTTGTTGATTTGCTTTTGTAGGAGCGACGCAAGTCGCGAAGCCGGCCCGCTTGCAGCGGCCGCTTCAATCGCCATCATGCCGTGCTGAATCGTCGACATTTGTCTGATGGCCGAAACCGCTGGGAAGCATGTGCCGCAGGCTTCGCGACTTGCATCGCTCCTATAAGAAGTGATGCAGCTAACCTGCCGGCTTGCTTGCAGCCGTCGCTTCAATCGCCATCGTGCCGTGCTGAATCCGCCGGCATTTATCTGATGGCCGAAATCGCTGGGAAGCACGTGCCGCAGGCTTCGCGACTTGCGTCGCTCCTACAAAAAGCGATGCAGCTAACCCTGCCGCCTTTCCTGCAGCGGCCGTTTCAATCGCAAACATGCCGTGCTGAATTCACCGGCAATGGTCCGATGGCCGAAACCGCTGTCAGGATGCGGTGCAGGCATCGCGACTTCCGTCGCTCCTGCAAAAGCGATGCGATCAACCTGCGGGCGTACCGAAAATCCGGTCGCCGGCGTCGCCAAGGCCGGGCAGGATATAGCCGTGCTCGTTGAGTCGATCGTCGATCGCGGCGACAAACACGTCGCTGTCCGGATGCGCGGTTTCCAGCGCGCGCAAGCCCTCCGGTGCCGCGACCAGAAAGATCGCTTTGATGCGTGCGCAGCCCGATGCTTTCAGCATGTCGATGGCGGCGATGGCGCTGCCGCCGGTGGCCAGCATCGGGTCGATGACCAGCGCGGTGCGCCCGGCGATATCGTGCACCAGACGTTCGTAATACGCCTCCGGCTGCAGCGTCTGTTCATTGCGTCGCAGCCCGA
Source organism: Lysobacterales bacterium (assembly GCA_031418555.1). Lineage (GTDB taxonomy): Bacteria > Pseudomonadota > Gammaproteobacteria > Xanthomonadales > Xanthomonadaceae > Lysobacter_I. The sequence continues at coordinate 1,700 of JANOXT010000031.1, forward strand.
TCACGCTTACCGGCGCCGACGGCAGCAGCAGCTGCACGCCCGGCAGAAAACCGAGCCCCGCGCGCAGGATCGGCACCAGGGTGATCTGCGCTTGATCACAGCGGCCAACGGTCAGCGGTCCGGCCCACGTGTCGATGCTGACATCGTTCAACGCCAGATCGGCAGTGGCTTCATAAGCGAGCAGGGTGGCGACTTCGCCCACCACCTGGCGGAACAGCGCCGGGCCGGTAGCGGTATCGCGCAGGATCCCGAGCTTGTGGCGGACCAATGGGTGACGGATTTCAATGGTTTTCATGCGCGCAAGACTACCTGAGACATGCGCTGTCGGGCAGCGTAGGTCATTGTAGAAAGGCCTTCAGGCCCGATTGCTTCCAAGACGTGATCTTGTCGTGCATCTGAAGCGAGGGAGTCGCTTACGTCTCGGTCTCGAATGTCTTTTCGACATCCGGGCTACGGCACTAATCTTATGCCGGATGAAAAGACAGCAAACCCCCGAAAGCCCAAAAAGGCGGCGGGAGCCAACGCGTTGCGGAGTTCGACGCGGTTTTAAAACGGATGCTTTCAACGCCTCCGGACCCGAATCCCAAGCCGAAGCCAAAAACGAAGAAGGCTCCGAAGGGTTGACCTTGGAGCCCAATCGCATATAAAGGTCGTACCCGTGACGGGATTCGAACCCGCAATTTCCCTCGACAGGACTCGGTTTTAAAGACCGCTGCGTCTACCGGTTTCGCCACACGGGCTTCTTACAAAGACATTGAGCGACTAGCTTTCCACGCGGGGCGAGACTTCCTAAGGGTCTCGTCCCGCTTCATTTATGGCCTACGTACACGGAAAGCCCGGTCGATCGCGGTGGGCAGTGTGCGTAGGCACTATCTCTTCTCATCAGGCTAACTCCCGAAACCACCAGCCGTCGCGGCCGCTGGCAAACTCGATCGAGCGCGACAGATGCGCGCTTAGGTTGTTCTGCGGGTCTTTGCCTGGGATATGCACCCCTCTTGCAATCAGTGCGTTGAACAAATCCCTTGTCTTTAGAGGCTTTTTGACCTCACTGAGTACTTCGCGAACGCGGTCATGAATGATTGCGCCGATTTCCCCATGCTTCACTGGAGCGGTAGGGGGGACGATATAAGGATTAATTGCTTTCGTCGGCAAGGGCAGTTGTAATCCACCATTCTGCGGCTGGGATGCCGGTAACGGAATTATAAAAGCCGGCTTAGGCAATGCGGGCAATACGCCGATGCCGCCAAACGCAGAAAGGGCTGTTTCAAGCCGTGAAAACAACTCGGCATCAAGTTGCTCTAGCTGGCTATTCAACCCTTCTAGTTTTTTATGTATATCCGAAACTTGCAGGGCGACGCGCTTTCGGTCGGCGACAAGCTCAGAAATTGGGCGCGGCGTAGTGTTCATAGTTGGATTATAGTCACCACCCAAGCATCCATGACATTTTTCCCAATCTTAATATTTATCTCACGTTCAGCCTTGAGCCAGTTCGACTGTGCTAGCGACATGCGTGGTTTGTCAAGGATGTAACAGCCAAAAAAGAAAGCCGGACAGCGCCGGCTTTCTTCGCAAGCATCATCGAGTGGAGGCTCAGGCCGCAGCGACCTGCTGCTGACGCGGGCCTTCCAGCAAAGCACGCTTGACCATGCCGACCAGCAGATAGAGTTCTTCGGACGTCACCGCGAACGTGGGTGTGAAGCGCAGCGAGTTCTCGCCGCCGTGGATCACGCCGATGCCGCGTTCGCGCATCCATTCTTCGGTGGAACCGGTGCCGTAACCTTTGAACTCGGTCGACAGTTCGCAGGAAAACAGCAGGCCGGTGCCTTGGACCTTGGTGATCAGGCCGGGCAGTTCGGATTTCAGCGCTTCGAGTTTGGCGACGGCTTCTTTGCCTTTCTCGCGGATGTTCGCGCGCAGTGCCGGTGTGAGCAGGTCCAGCACGGCGCAGGCCACGTCCAGCGCGCGCGGGTTGGTGGTCATGGTGTTGCCGTAGATGCCCTTGCGGTACAGGCCGGCGGCGCGTTCGTTCACGGCCAGCACCGACAGCGGGTACTGCGCGGCGTTGAGCGCTTTGGAATAGGTTTCCATGTCCGGCGCTTCGATGCCCTCAAAGCCCGGGTAATCGACGATCGACAGCGTGCCGTGGGCGCGGATGCCGGCCTGGATCGAGTCGACCAGCAGCAGCGTGCCGTGTTCGCGGGTCAGGCGGCGGGCGGCATCGTAGAACGCGCGCGGTACGGCCCGGCCCGGGTCGCCTTCGCCCATCACCGGCTCCAGGAACATCGCTTCGATATGCCAGCCTTCGCGCTCGGCGTCGGCGAACGCCTGCTCCAGCTGCTCGATGCTATAGGGATCGATGGTGATGGCCTGACCGACGTGATGCGGGTAACTGCCGAGGTGCGCGGCATAGGTCTTGCGCGACGAGTCCGAGTACAGCGCCGGCAGTTCGGTGCGGCCGTGAAAGCTGCCCTTGACCGAGATGCGCTTGACCCGGCGGCCGGCGTGCGGCGCGCCCGGATCGGTCATCAGTTTGTTGTTGACGTCGGCGATACGGCCGGCGAGGGACACCGATTCAGAACCGGAATTCAGGCACAGGAACTTC
>JANOXT010000032.1:0-12524 GCA_031418555.1 Lysobacterales bacterium
GCAAACTGCGCTGGTGGCGGTCTTCCTTCGACAGCGCCATGTTGTCGCGCAGATAATCGAAGCCGAATTCGTTATTGGTGCCGTAGGTGATGTCGGAACCGTAGGCGGCCGCCTTGTCGCCGTGGTTCATGCCCGGGTAGACCACACCAACCGACAGACCCAACCAGCTGTACAACTTGCCCATCCACGCCGAGTCGCGCCGGGCGAGGTAGTCATTGACCGTGACCACGTGTACGCCCTTGCCTTCGAGGGCATTGAGATACACCGGCAGGGTCGCGACCAAGGTCTTGCCTTCGCCGGTGCGCATTTCGGCGATCTTGCCCAGATGCAGCACCATGCCGCCGATCAGCTGGACATCGTAATGACGCATGCCGAGCACCCGGTCGGAAGCTTCGCGGCAAACAGCAAAGGCTTCAGGCAGCACCTTGTCGAGCGATTCGCCGTTGGCGATGCGGGCTTTGAGTTCGGGCGTCTTGGCCTGCAGTTCGGCGTCGGACAGCGCTTTCATCTGGGTTTCGAAGGCATTGACCTTCTTGACGATGCCGCCGAGCTGCTTGACGAGACGATCGTTACGGCTACCGAAAATACTGGTCAACAGGCGATTGAGCATGGGCGGGAAATGATCGAAAGAGGAATGGGTAGCGGCCGCCGTGGCGACGGTCGTCCGCAACAGGAAAGGGGCGCAGCGCGCCCCTCCGCAACAGTCGATTGTACTTGGAGCCGGCGCCCCGGGGTATCAAGCCCCGTGCGCGGAAGCTCAGCCCTTGCTCGCCGGCTTGCCCGCGGCTGCGCCCAGGAACTGGTTCGGATTGACCACGACCCCGTTGTCCCAGACCTCGAAGTGCACATGGGCGCCGGTGGAGCGCCCGGTGGAGCCCGCCTTGGCTATCTCCTGGCCGCCACGGACCAGATCGCCGACCTGCCCGATCAGACGCGAGTTGTGCGCGTACCGGGTGACATAACCGTTGCCGTGATCGACCTCGACCACATTGCCGTAGCCGGAACGCACGCCGGAATACGTCACCACACCGTCGCCGACCGCCAGCACGGGATCGCCGGTATTGGCTTCGAAGTCGATACCCTTGTGCAGCTGGCTGCCGCCGCCGAACGGGTCGGCGCGATAGCCGAAGCCCGAAGTCACATAGCTGTTCGCGATCGGATACCGGGTGGGCATCGCATTCTTGTCCAGTTCGCGATTGAACAGCAGCGCTTCCAGCACCGACAGCTGGCTTCCGGAATGCTTCAGCTGGGCGCCCAAGCCGGACAGACCATCGCGCAGACCGCGCGCCGGCATGTCGCGCACCGGGCCGACACCGCCGACGCCGACCGGTTTGTCGAAATCGAATTCGCCGTCGCCGAGTTGGGCGACGCGGGTCAAGCGCTCGCCAAGCGCATTCAAGCGGTTGGCTTCGGCCTGCAGTTCGCCTAGCCGGGCGGCCAATGCGTTGACTTCGCGCTGCGCTTCACGGCGCGTCGTTTCCAGACCGTTGCGCTGGGTCTGGACATCGACGCGCAGGCGGTTGAACTCGGCGTTGCGGAGCAGACCTTGTCCTGTGGTGCCGAAAAGCGCACCCACCGTCACCAGCGCGACTGCGCAATATGCGGGTTTGTCGCGCATCGCCGAACTGCCCAGCCCAAGCGAACGCATGAAGCGCGGACGGAGCTTGTCGGCGACGTGCACGGTGGTGGTCTGAACAGCGCGCGCAGCAGTCGCCATATGACGGTGCGCAATCTCGATAAAGCTGTGTAAAGTCATCGGTTGAATGTCTCGTTCACGACCCAGCTCGCCCCCCACCCAACGGCCTTCGCGGCCGCAGGTCGCTCTCGACGCTTTGCTGGGCGGCGAGGCCGGCGACCCTATTCGCAGGGCGCTTTGGCTGGAAGCTTTGGATCTGCAACTTCGTCCCTGCCTTCCTGTCGGGCTCGCAGCGCATGCGCGCCTGGCGAACATCGATCGCGGAAGACTCGTTTACCTGGTAGATGCGCCGGTGTGGCATGCCAGACTGCGGCTTGCGGCGACCGACGTTCTCGACGCGGCCCGTTCCATCGGGCTGGAAGTCACCGACCTGGTCGTGAAGATCGCGAGTGGGCCGCAAGCGATGCGGGCACAGCACACCAGAACTCCAACCGTCATTTCGGCCTCTCCCCTCTCCGCAGCCGCACGTGAAGCCTTTGCGACCGCATTCGCTTCCCGCGACGATGTGCCGTCTGCGGAGGACCGTTCCTGATGTCCGCCCTTCCTGCCGGTTCCCGTTTTCGGGGGCCGGTTGGGCGCGAAGTCAGCATCCTACCGACGGGGAGCGTCTGGCGGGTTAAGAAGCCAAGGCTTTTTCGTTAATTTTCTGTAAATTGCACGCTCCTGGTTCACGCTTCGGGCAATCCGCTCGATGCGTTCAGGATCATGGCGATGCAAATCAGGGCTGCGTTTCAGCCCTGACTCGGCCGTGTGAGGCACCCGGAAGTCAGGCCAGCTGAGGGATACCAAAGACGACAGGCGCCGGCTCGTGGCGCTGGAAGCTGACCTCTTCCCACGCCGACCGCTCGGCGAGCAGCGCGCGCACGAGTTTGTTGTTAAGCGCATGGCCCGACTTGAAACCTTCGTAGGCGCCGAGAATCGGATGCCCCACGAGATAAAGATCGCCCACTGCGTCGAGAATCTTGTGGCGGACGAATTCGTCGGCATAGCGCAGGCCATCGTCGTTCAATACGCGGAACTCATCGAGCACGATGGCGTTGTCCATCGAGCCGCCGAGGCCGAGATTGCGCTCGCGCATGAATTCCAGATCGCGCATGAATCCGAAGGTGCGGGCACGGCTGACTTCCTTGATGTAGTTCTCGGTGGAGAACTCCACGACCGCTCGCGAACGCGAGGTGGGAATCGCAGGGTGGTCGAATTCCACGGTAAAACCAAGGCGAAAACCGTCATAAGGCTCGAATCGTGCGACCTTGTCGCCGTCGCGCACTTCGATGGTCTTGAGAATCCGGATGAAACGTTTCGGCGCATTCTGCTCGACGATGCCCGCAGACTGCAGCAGGAATACGAACGGCCCGGACGAGCCGTCCATGATCGGCACTTCGGGCGCGGACAGCTCGACATACAGATTGTCGACACCCAGACCCGCGAGTGCGGACATCAGGTGTTCGACCGTCATCGCCTTGCCGCCGTCGTGCGACAGGCCAGTACACAGCATGGTCTCGGTGACGTAGTCGGCGCGCGCTGGAATCTCGACGACGGGATCCAGATCGACGCGGCGGAATACGATGCCGGTATCAACCGGGGCCGGGCGCAGGGTCAGATAGACTTTTTCGCCGCTGTGCAGCCCCACGCCGGTGGCGCGGATCATGTTCTGCAGGGTGCGTTGCTTGGCCATGGGCGGTTACGGGGGAGCCGGAAAATGCACGAATCGCAAGGGATTTGGACAGTGCGGACGGCGAGATTAGCACGCAGCATGCTGAACCTGAACGAAAGCGACGCACTGTTCCTGCGCTGCAACATTGCTCTGCTATGGCACCGCGTCGATGGCGCAAAAGTCCGCCGCGTAGATCGCGCGGCGGAACAAGGTCTTGCAAGCATGAACGGCGGACACCGGACATCTCTCAGGGTTGCATCGCCCGCACGGCCGGACAGCCGTGCGGGCGACCACGACTTGCCAATCAATCCGCTTGGCGGCGCAGAAAGGCTGGAATATCCAGATAGCTGCTGTCGCTGCCGAAATCTGCGACGGCCGGCGCCGAAGTCTCGACATGGCCGCGGCCGCGCAGGTTGGCGGCAATACCGGCACCCGGCGAGAAGCTCTCGGTCTCGTCGATCATCATGCCGGTGGTGCCATCGCGACGGCCCTGGGTATTGATCAGCTGCACGTGCGGACGACGCACTGGCGCGAATGCCTCTTCGCGCTCGCTGCCGCGCACAGCCTGGCGCGATACCGCACGGTTGAGACCAGTCGCGACCACCGTCACCTTCACTTCGTCCTGCATGTCGGGATCGAGCACGGTGCCAATGACGACGGTTGCATCCTCCGACGCGAAGTTCTCGATGATCCGACCGACTTCGTCGAACTCGGCCATCGTGAAATCCGGCCCTGCGGTGATGTTGACCAGAATGCCGTTGGCGCCGGCGAGGTTCACATCGTCGAGCAGCGGATTGTTGATGGCGCCTTCGGCCGCCGCCTGCGCGCGATCGTCGCCGCGCGCGGTGCCGGTGCCCATCATCGCCAGACCCATCTCGCTCATCACCGTGCGCACATCGGCAAAGTCGACGTTGATCAGACCCGGACGCACGATCAGATCGGCGATGCCCTGTACCGCGCCCTGCAGCACATCGTTGGCGGCACGGAACGCCTGGATCATGGTGGCGTTGCGGCCAAGCACGGTGATCAGTTTTTCGTTCGGAATGGTGATCAGCGAATCGCAGTGCTGCGACAGTTCTTCGATGCCTTTCAACGCCACCTGCATGCGCCGACGGCCTTCGAACGGGAACGGCTTGGTCACGACAGCGACCGTGAGGATACCCATCTCTTTCGCCAGCTGCGCAACGACTGGCGCTGCGCCGGTACCCGTGCCGCCGCCCATGCCTGCGGTGATGAACACCATGTCGGCGCCCTGCAGCGCGTCCATGATGCGTTCGCGGTCTTCCAGCGCGGCCTGACGGCCGACTTCGGGATTCGCGCCCGCGCCCAGGCCTTTGGTGACGTTGCTGCCAAGCTGCAGCTGCAATTTTGCGCCGCAGTTCTTGATCGCCTGCGAATCGGTATTGGCGGTGATGAACTCAACGCCTTCAATGCAGCCGTTGACCATGTGCGCGACCGCGTTGCCGCCGCCGCCGCCCACGCCAACCACTTTGATGACCGCGTTGGGCGCCATCTTTTCTACCAGTTCGAAATATGCCATGTCCGTGTCCTCGTCTAATGAATATGTGCTGCTGTTGTTGTCTGATGCTGTTGTTGTGTCGCAACCGTTTTATGTCTGCCGTCTGCATCTCAGCCACGCTTGAAACTTCCGTACCGCTAGAACTCGCCCTTGAACCAGTTCTTGAATTTGTTGAACGCGCCCATCGCACGGCCGGGCGGAATCACCGGGCGGCGCGGATACTCGATCTGGCTGCCCATCAGCAGCAGGCCCACGCCCGTCGCGTGCACCGGATTGCCCACCACTTCGCCCAAGCCGCCCACATGCTGCGGAATGCCCACGCGCACCGGCATCTGCAGCATTTCTTCGGCAAGCTCGATCACGCCTTCCATCTTCGAGGCGCCGCCGGTCAGCACCATCCCTGCGCGTACCAGCTCCTCGAATCCGGAGCGGCGCAGTTCTGCCTGCACCATCTCGAAGATTTCCTCGTAACGCCCCTGCACGGCCTGCGCCAATGCATGTCGCGGCAAGCGGCGCGGCGGACGATCGCCGACGCTCGGCACCTGGATGCTTTCTTCGGCGGTCGCCAGCTGCGCCAGCGCGCATGCATAGCGGACTTTGATCTGCTCGGCTTCCGGCGTGGGCGTACGCAGCATGTGCGCGATGTCGTTGGTGACGTGATCGCCGGCGATCGGCAGCGACGCGGTGTGGCAGATCGCACCGTGCACGAAAACCGCGATGTCGGTGGTGCCGGCGCCGATATCCACCAGCACCACCCCGAGTTCGCGCTCATCGCTGGTCAGCACCGCCGTGCTCGACGCCAATGCCGAAAAAATCAGATCGTCGACCTGCAGGCCGCAGCGCTGCACGCACTTGCTGATGTTGGCCGCTGCGGACTGCGCGCAGACCACCAGGTGCGCATGCACTTCGAGGCGCACCCCAGTCATGCCGACCGGGTTGCGGATGCCTTCCTGCGAATCATCCAGCACGTAATCCCGCGGAATCGCATGCAGGATCTTCTGGTCGGCGGGAATGGCCACGGCCTTCGCCGCTTCCAGCACGCGATCCAGATCAGCGTAGCTGACTTCGCCGTCGCGGATCGGCACGATGCCCGGCGAATTGCGGCACTGCACGTGATTGCCGGAGATCGACGCGTAGACCGAACGGATCTCGCAGCCGGCCATCAGTTCGGCTTCTTCGATCGCGCGCTGGATCGACTGCACCGTGGATTCGATATCCACCACTACGCCGCGTTTGAGCCCGCGCGATTCGTGCGTGCCGATGCCGATCACTTCGATCGGGCTGCCGGCGGCGTATTCGCCGACCAGCGCGATGATCTTGGAGGTGCCGATGTCGAGACCGACAATCAGCGATTTGTCGCCCTTACGATTCATGTCTTGTCCTGCACTTGCGTCGGTACTGCAGGCCCGGGGGAAGCGCCCTGCCAGAACAACGCGAAACCATTGGTGTATCGGAGATCGGCACGCTCCAGCTGCCGCGCCTGCTGGGTCAACTGCGGCAGCAAGCGGGCGAAGCGCGCAAGCCGCAGCTTGGCGTCGTCGCGACCGATCAGCAGTTCGGCGCCGTCAGACAGCGTGATCGACCAGCTGCCGCGTGGATCCAAGCGCAGCGCGCGCACGTCGAGGCCGCCAGCGGCGAACATCGCGCGCGATTCGTTGTAGAGCTTGACCAGATCGGCGCGGCGCGATTCGGGGCCGTCGAAGTGCGGCAAGCCTTTGGGCACCGCCACGCCCTTACTTGGGAAAATGCGGCCGCGTTCGGACAGCAGCCGGTCTTCGCCCCACCATGCGAACGGGCGATGTTCGACCACGCTCACGACCAGCACGTCGGGCCACTGTTTGCGGACTTCCGCCTGCTCGATCCAAGGCAACCTGGACACCGCGACCTGCGCATTTTCGAGACGCACCGCGAAGAAACCGCGCCGCGCGTACGGCAGTACGGTATCGCGCACCATCGTAGCGTCCACGCGCTCTTGATGGCCGACGATCAGCACCCTGCGCAGCGGCCAACGCTCGGCGCCCGCCCAGCCCTGAATCACCGCCACCACCGGCAGCGTCACCAGCACCAGCGCGAACACCCACGCCACAAGTCGCAGAAACGCATTCATCGTGGAGCCACCTCCGGCATCGAGGTTTCCAGAATCAACCAGCACAGCGTTTCGAAATGGATACCGATCTGATGTGCGGCTTTGGGCACCAATGAATGACTGGTCATGCCCGGCGCCGTATTCACCTCAAGCAGATGGAACCTGCCGCTGCTGCGGTCGCGCATCACGTCCACCCGCGACCACCCCTGACAGCCCACCGCGTTGAATGCGGCCAGCGCGAGCGCGCGGATCTCGTCTTCGGCTGCACCTTCGAGTCCCGGGCACAGATACTGGGTGTCTTCGGCGATGTATTTCGCGTGATAGTCGTACCACTGGCCTTTGGGCACGATCCGGATCGACGGCAGCGCCGTCTGTCCAAGAATGCCCACGGTGAGTTCATCGCCTTCGATCAACTGCTCCATCAGCATTTCGCCCGGATATTGCGCAGCCAGCGCAACCGCAGCATCGAGATCGGCATCGTTGTAGACCCGCGACACGCCCACGCTGGAGCCTTCGCACGATGGCTTGAGGATCACCGGCAAACCGAGATCGCGCGCCGCGTCATGGACGTTGTCGCCCTTGTTGAGCCGCACGTAGCGCGGCGTCGACAACCCAAGCGCCAGCCACACCTGTTTGGTGCGGATCTTGTCCATCGCCAGCGCCGTACCGAGCACGTTGGAGCCTGTGTACGGCATCCCCAGCGCTTCGAGCAGCCCCTGCAGCACGCCGTCTTCGCCACCGCCCTTGTTGCCGTGGAGGATGTTGAACACGCGGTCGAACCCGACGCCCGGCGAACGCGGCGCCAGCAGCGCTGCGATCAGCGCTGGAATACCGTCGACCGCATGCGCATCCACGCCGCGCGCGCGCAGCGCGTCCAGCACGTTGCGGCCGGATTCCAGCGACACTTCGCGCTCGGCGCTGGTGCCGCCCATCAGCACAGCGACGCGTCCGAACGCGGCAGGGTCCTTGAAGCGCGGCTGGAGGACGGCGGTGGTCACGGTGCGGCATCCTCGGAAGCGTGGTTTGCGAATCCGTTCGCGGAAATCTGCTGCGCAGCGGCGCCGATATCGCCCGCGCCCATCATCAGCAGCAGATCGCCGTCGCGAAGGACATCGGGCAGCACCGAGGCAAGCTCGGCTGCGCTGCCGACCACGACCGGATCGATGCGGCCACGGGCGCGAATCGTGCGCGCCAGCGATTTGGCATCGGCACCGGCGATCGGCGCTTCGCCCGCCGGATAGACCTCGGTCAACACCAGCGCATCGACGTTCGACAGCACCGCGGCGAAGTCGTCGAACAGGTCGCGGGTGCGGCTGTAACGGTGCGGCTGGAATGCGACCACCAGCCGGCGATCCGGCCAACCGCCGCGCGCCGCTTCGAAGACCGCTTCGAGCTCTTTCGGGTGATGGCCGTAATCGTCGACCAGCTGCACTGTCGCGCCCTGCGCGGTGGTGAACTCGCCGAGCAGGTTGAAACGCCTGCCGATGCCCGCGAATTGTTCGAGCGCGCGCGCGATCGCTTCCGGCGCAACGCCCAGCTGCCAGCCGATGGTCGCGGCGGCCAACGCGTTCTGCACGTTGTGGCGGCCGGGCAAGGCCAGTGTCGTCGGAGTGCGCGTGCCGTCGGGCAGGCACAGCGTGAACCGCATCGCGGCGCCGTTCTGTTCGACATCCTCGGCGCGCACATCGGCATGCGCGGCGAAGCCGTAGCTGATGACGTGACGCGGCATGTCGGCAGCCAACGCCGCGACTTCCGGATCGTCGATGCACAGCACCGCCACGCCGTAGAACGGCAGGCGATGCAGGAATTCCGAAAAGGCCGCCTGCACGCGCGCGAAATCGCCGCCATAGTTTTCGAGGTGATCCGCGTCGATATTGGTCACGACCGCGATCAGCGGATTCAGGCGCAGAAAACTGCCGTCGCTTTCGTCCGCTTCGGCCGCCAGCCAGTCGCCGCTGCCCAGACGCGCATTGGCGCCTGCGGCCAATAACTGACCGCCGATGACGAAGGTCGGATCGAGTCCACCCTCGCCCAGCACGCTTGCGGTGAGCGAGGTGGTGGTGGTCTTGCCGTGGGTGCCGGCGATGGCGATACCGCGGCGGAACCGCATCAACTCGGCCAGCATTTCGGCGCGCGGCACCACCGGAATGCGCTGCGCGCGCGCCTCCATCCATTCCGGGTTGTCGCGCTTGATCGCACTGGATACGACCACGCAATCGGCGCCGAGCACATTGGCTGCAGCGTGGCCGCGGCACACGGTTACGCCAAGCGAAGCGAGGCGGCGCGTCACCGCATTCTCGGCGCTGTCGGAGCCGGAGACCTGATAGCCCAGCGTGCAAAGCACTTCCGCGATACCACTCATGCCGGCGCCGCCGATACCGACGAAATGCACGCGCGGGAAGGCTTTGGACAGATCCTTGGTATCCAGCAGACGACGGATCATGCGCGGGCCTCCTTTGGTGTCGTCGCATACTGCGCAGCGACTTCGAGCACGATGTCGGCGACGCGGTCGGCCGCATCGGGTTTGGCCAGCGCGCGCGCGGCTTCGGCCATCGCAAAGCGCTTCGCCGGATCGCCGGCCAATCTGCGCAGCGTCTCGGTCAGATGTCGGGCAAGCGCATCGTCCTGCTTCAGCAGCACCGCTGCGCCGCGCTCGACCAGATACAGGCCGTTCTTGGTCTGATGGTCGTCGACCGCGGTCGGCAGCGGCACCAGCACGCTGGCGACACCGGCTGCGCACACTTCGGCCAGCGTGAGCGCACCGGCGCGGCAGACGACAACGTCTGCCCACGCATAAGCCGCAGCCATATCGGCAATGAACGGTTCGACCGATGCCGCAACGCCGGCCCCGGCATAGGCGCGCTGCGCGTCTTCTCGCATTTTTTCGCCGCACTGGTGGCGCACGTCATAGTGGATGTCTTGCAACTGCGACAGCGCGGTGGGCAGCGCCGCATTCAACGCACGCGCGCCCTGGCTGCCGCCAAGCAAAAGCACGCGCAGTCGCGGCGACGCGGTGGCGAAGCGCTGCGCGGGCGCCGCGATCCCGGAAATCTCGCTGCGCACCGGATTGCCGACCACGGTTTCCTTGCCCGGAAACGCATCGGGGAAACCCGTCAACACGCGGCGCGCGACCATGGCCAGGACACGATTGGTCATGCCGGGCGCACGGTTCTGCTCGTGCACCAGCAGCGGAATGCCTGCGATCGCCGCAGCGATGCCGCCGGGCCCGGCGGCAAAACCGCCGAAGCTGACAACCGCACGCGGGCGATGCTTGTGCAATATCTTTGCAGCGGCGCGGACCGCAGACAGCACGCGCAGCGGCGCACGCAGCAGGGTCATGATTCCTTTGCCGCGCAGACCGGAAATCGCGATGGTTTCGATGTCGATGCCGTGCTGCGGCACGAGCCGCGTTTCCATACCGCCGTCCGCACCCAGCCACACCACCGGCACATCGCGCGCGCGCAGCGCAGCGGCCACCGCAAGCCCGGGGAAAATATGCCCGCCGGTGCCGCCGGCGAAAATCATCACCGGCGCACGGGTCGCCGCCAAGGTGCTTTGGGAAGCCGCCATTTTCATGGGCTTCTCCCGAACGTCGGCTCGACGCGGTCGCGCAGCCGGCTGGTGCCGCGCACCGTATTGCCCAGCGCGGATGCGTGTGTGGACGCGACAGGCTGTGCGGTCGAAGGCACACCTGAAGAGGTCTGCGCCGCTTCGCCGCGCAGGCGCGCAACCTGACGTTCGGCGCGGTCGAGCTCGTAGGAAATCCGCAGCAGCAGGCCCAGCGCCGCGCAGGTGCCGAGCACGCTGGAGCCGCCGGAGGAGATCAGCGGCAGCGTAAGACCCTTGGTCGGCAGCAGACCGAGGTTCACGCCGATCGACACAAAACTCTGCAGTGCGATCTGCAGCGCGATGCCGAACGCGCAGTAACCGGCGAAGTGTCGGCGCATCTCCACGCACTTCAGGCCGATCCAGAACGCGCGGCCCACCAGCAGGGCGTACAGCGCGATCACCATGCACACGCCGACGAATCCCAGCTCTTCAGCGATCACCGCCAGGATGAAGTCGGTATGCGCTTCCGGCAGATACGCCAGTTTCTGCACCGAGCCGCCCAGCCCCACGCCGAACCATTCGCCGCGGCCCACCGCCATCAGCGCATTGGTCAGCTGATAGCCGGTGTTGAACGGATCCTTCCATGGATCGAGGAACGAGGTCAGGCGACTGACGCGATAGGGTTCGGCGATGGCGATAAACGCAAGCACCGGCAACCCGACCAGCACCGGGCCGAACATCCGCGGCATGTGCACGCCGCCCAGCACCAGCATGCCGGCGGTGATCGCGAGAATCAGCGACAGCGAGCCGAAGTCCGGCTGCAGGATCAACAGCGCGACCAGCACCACGGCGACGCCCAGCGGCTTCAGCATGGCGCCCCAGGTCGCGTTCACTTCGTCGCGGAAGCGCACCAGATAGCTGGCGAGCCAGACGATGTACATCAGCTTCACCGCCTCCACCACCTGGAAGCCCATGATCCCGAAGTTCAACCAGCGCCGCGCGCCATTCACGGTCTTGCCGATCACCGGTACGAACACCAGCACCAGCAGTACGAAACACAGCAGCAGCAGCAGATGGTCGCGCTGCTCGATGCTTTTCAGTTCGGTGCGCATCAGCCAGCCGGCCACGCCGCCGCCCAGCACAAGGAACATCAGATGTTTGATGAGGAAATAGAACGGGCCGACATCCAGCCCCTCGCCGATGGCGATCGAGCTGGACGCCACCATCACCACGCCGAAGCAGGCCAGCGCGATCGACACGCCGACCAGCCACGGGTCGTAGCGGCCCGGCAGCGCGTCCAGACGCGTGGCCTGCTGGCCGATACCCAAGCGCGGAAGGGACAGCCACGTCGACATCAGCGGATCTTCAACGTCGCGAGGCCGACCAGCACGAGGATCACCGAGATGATCCAGAAGCGCACGATCACGCGCGGCTCCGGCCAGCCTTTCAGCTCGAAATGATGGTGGATCGGCGCCATCCGGAATACGCGCTTGCCGGTAAGCTTGAACGTTGCGACCTGGATGATCACCGACAGCGTCTCGATGACGAAAATTCCGCCCATCAACACCAATACAAGCTCCTGACGCACGATCACCGCAACCGCGCCAAGCACAGCACCGAGCGCGAGCGCACCGATATCGCCCATGAACACCATCGCCGGATACGTGTTGAACCACAGAAACCCCAGCCCTGCACCCGCAATCGCGGCGCAGATGATGACCAGCTCGCCCGCACCGGGCACCGCAGGAATCTGCAGATAGCTGGAGAACACCGCATTGCCGGACGCATACGCGAATACGCCCAGCCCGCATGCCACCAGCACCGTCGGCATGATCGCGAGGCCGTCGAGACCATCAGTGAGATTCACCGCGTTCGAAAAGCCGACGATCCAGAAATAGGCGATGGCAACGAAGAAAATCGCACCGCCAACGCCCACCAGCGGCAGCGCAACTTCCTTGAAAAACGGGATATAAAGCGTGGTCGCGGCCGGCGCATCAGCGGTGTAATACAGAAACAAACC
>JANOXT010000033.1:0-11614 GCA_031418555.1 Lysobacterales bacterium
TACGCGAGCTGGGTTCAGAACGTCGTGAGACAGTTCGGTCCCTATCTGTCGTGGGCGTTGGAGATTTGAGAGGGGCTGCTCCTAGTACGAGAGGACCGGAGTGGACGAACCTCTGGTGTTCCGGTTGTCACGCCAGTGGCACTGCCGGGTAGCTACGTTCGGAAGCGATAACCGCTGAAAGCATCTAAGCGGGAAGCGCGCCTCAAGATGAGATCTCCCGGGGCACAAGCCCCCTAAAGGAACCATCAAGACTAGGTGGTTGATAGGCAGGGTGTGTAAGCGCAGTAATGCGTTGAGCTAACCTGTACTAATGATCCGTGTGGCTTGACCATATAACTTTAAGTTGCCTTAACCTCGACGACGCGTCGATGTTCGCAACAAACCTCGTTACGTCACAAGACCCAATGAGAGCGTGAGCGCTACTTCTCTATGAAGTTGGCGACCCTCCACCCTCTCCCTGGTGATAATAGCTGCGTGGAACCACCCGATCCCATCCCGAACTCGGAAGTGAAACGCGCATGCGCCGATGGTAGTGTGCATTTAGCATGCGAGAGTAGGTCATCGCCAGGGTCTTTACCCAAAACCCCGCAGCTCAAGCTGCGGGGTTTTTCTTTTTTTCGCTCCAGCGGTGTGTAAGCTTGCAGAAAAGCTAAAGCGAATGGAAAAGAAAAGCACTCAGTGCTGCTTTTCTTGCACCTGTTGCGGCTTTACAGATTCTGGTAGTTCGGTCCTGAGCCGCCTTCAGGCGTAACCCAGTCGATGATCTGATACGGGTCCTTGATGTCGCAGGTTTTGCAGTGCACGCAGTTGGCTGCATTGATCTGCAGTCGTTTGCCAGCGGCATCGTCGACGATCTCGTACACGCCTGCCGGACAGAATCGTATGCAAGGGTTTCCATATTCTTCAGCGCATCGGGTCACGCATACTGAGGTGTCGCGAACGCGCAGATGCACGGGTTGATCTTCATCGTGCTCAGTCGCTGCGAAATACACTGAAGCCAGTCGATCGCGTGGTGCCAAGGTGCGGTCGATATAGTCGCGTTTCGGCTGTTCGTGTGTGCCAAGCTTGTCCAGAGAAGACCAGTCTGCCTTGTTTTTAAGGGTCCATGGCGATGCGCCCCCAGTGACGGTCTCCCATGCGGCGTTGAGCATGCCGAACCAAAGCCCGCGCTTGAAACCCGGTTTGATGTTGCGGACTTTTTTTAGTTCGGCCATCGCATCCGAAGCGCGCAGCTTCATGTCGAAGCCTTCCGGCGCAAGCGACGATACGACAAGGTGTTCCGCTGCAAGCATGCCGGAGCGGACTGCCTGGTGGGTGCCTTTGATTTTCGGAACATTGAGCAAACCGGCGGTATCGCCAATCAACAACGCGCCGGGCATCTCCACTTTCGGCAGCGACTGCCAGCCACCGGTGACGATCGCGCGTGCGCCAGCGGAGACCAGATTGCCTCCGTCGAGAAGCGGCTTGATCATCGGATGATTTTTCCACTGCTGGAAGGCTTCCCAAGGTTTGTATTCGGGGTCGGCGTAATCCAGCCCGCTGACATAGCCCAGCGCGATCCGGCCCTTATCCAAGTGATACAGAAAACTGCCGCCGTACGTATTGTTGTCGGCGGGCCAACCGAAGCTGTGCACGATCTTGCCGGGGCTGACGCGATCCTCTGGCACCTGCCAGAGTTCCTTGATACCGATCGAATAGCCTTGCGGATCGCTGTTCGCATCGAGCTTGAAGCGTTCGATGAGCCGCTTGGTCAAATGGCCGCGCGCGCCTTCAGCGAGAACGGTGATTTTGGCGTGGATATCGATGCCCGCAGCGAATCCGGGCTTGTGCGAACCATCTTTTGCCACCCCCATGTCGCCGATGCGCACGCCGATTACCTTGCCATCGTCGTCATGCAGCGTTTCTGCCGCGGCGAAGCCGGGATAAATTTCGACGCCAAGGGCTTCGGCCTGCGGCGCCATCCATGCACACATCGCGCCGAGCGAGACGATCACATTGCCGTGGTTGTTCATGCCCGGCGGCACCGGCAGCTTGCGCCCGCCGGTTTTGCTGAGCAGCCAGAATTCGTCGTCGGTGGCGGGCACGCAGATGGGAGGTGGGTTGTCGCGCCAGTTCGGCAGCAACTTGTCGAGCGGACCGGTTTCGATCACAGCGCCGGACAGGATCTGCGCGCCGATGGTCGACGCTTTTTCGATGACGCAGACGGTGATCTCGGGATTCAGCTGTTTTAGTCGGATCGCGAAAGCCAGCCCAGCGGGACCGGCGCCGACGGCAACTACGTCGTACTCCATCACGTCGCGCTCGATGGCGGCATGTGTGGTTTCGGTCATGGCCGTGACTCCAATAAAGATGGCGTCATTTTCGGCGTTTGCGGCGGCCGGGGCAAATCGGCAGGATGCGAGGATGTTTACATCATGCGGACTACAACCCATCGTTCTCGCTGGCGCCGAACTTTGGCTTGACTCCGCTTGGCTGTCTTGCGCCGATGCCGATGCGCTGTTCGCCGCGATGCTGGCCGATATCGATTGGGAAGTGCATCGGATCCGTATGTTCGGCCGGATGATCGATTCCCCGCGGCTGAGTAGTTGGATCGGCGATCCGGGCACTTCGTACACCTATTCGCGGACGCGCTTTGAGCCGAAGCCCTGGCCGCTGTCACTGCGGCCAATCCGCGAACGTCTTCGCAACATGCTGGGTATCGATTTCAACAGCGTACTGGCGAACCGATATCGGCACGGCCGGGACGCCATGGGCTGGCACAGCGATGATGAGCCGGAACTGGGCGCGCAGCCGGTCATCGCTTCGATCAGCCTGGGTGCGACCAGGCGCTTCGCCCTGAAATCGCGCGGCGAGGACGGCGGACGACTGACGTTTGAGCTTACCCACGGCAGTCTGCTGGTGATGCGTGGGGAAACCCAGACCGCTTACCGGCACGCCTTGCCAAGCACTGCGCGGCCGGTTGGTGAACGGATCAATCTGACGTTTCGGCAAATATTGCTGCCGGATAGATTTTAATGCGTTTCAAGCTGTTGATTTGTAAAAATATTTTTGAGTGAATGGGCCCTGCTTCTCAAGCGCGTCTGCAATCCTCATGCTTGTGCCCAAGCACCTGAAATCGCTACAATCGCCGGTTCACACACATCAGTCGGACGGCTCTGAGCCGCCGGGAGCACTATGGCCCGCATTACCGTGGAAGATTGTCTGGAAGTTGTCGACAACCGTTTCGAGCTTGTCATGATGGCCGCCAAGCGCGCCCGCCAGCTCGCCAATGGCGTAGAACCGCAGATCGACAACAGCGAAGCCAACGATAAGCCGACCGTGCTTGCGCTGCGCGAAATCGCCGCTGGCCGCATCAACAACACCTATATCGACGCCGTTGAGAAGTCCGAACGTGAGCGCAGAGAGCGCGAAGCGCTTGAATGGGCCGCCGCCGAAGTGGTTGGCGACGACGACTTGTCGAAGGGCGACGATATCTAAGCGGTCGGCATTGCTGATGTGAATAGATTGTCGTTAACACTCTGAACGATGCATCTGCACCGGAACCCCGCTTTGGCGGGGTTTCGTCGTTTTGGGGGATATGAATAATGTGCGCTTCAGTTCCGCGCGAAGCCGAGCAGCCTGAATAATTGCAAGGTCGATTCAAGGTCGATTCAAGGTCGATGGTCGCTCCCATCTCTGTCACGAAGGATCACAGGCCTCGATGCGTTGAACACCCCATTCCCATTGCGCCGGTTTTACCTTTAGTCTTCGGACATGAGTCAACTTGAGCCGATCCTCGCTGGCCCCACTCCCGCGCTCGACGCGGTGCTGCCGGACTATGTGCGTGCGCTGGAAGCGGCGGCGAGCTATCTGCCCGAAAACCAGCGCGAAACGTTGATCCGAGCCTGGCGCGTTGGCGCAGCCGCGCACGCCGGCCAGACTCGGAAATCCGGCGAACCGTACATCACCCATCCGGTCGCCGCCGCGACGGTGCTCGCGGAGCAGGGCGTGGATATCGAAACCTTGGTCGCCGCGATCCTGCACGACACCATCGAGGATACGCCGCTGACCCGCGACGAGATCGCGGGCGATTTCGGGCAGACCGTGGCCGAGTTGGTGGAAGGTGTTACCAAGCTGGACAAACTGGAATTTCAGGACCGTCAGGAAGCCGCAGCAGAAAGCTTCCGCAAGATGATGCTGGCGATGGCCCGCGATTTGCGCGTGATCCTGATCAAGCTCGCCGACCGTCTGCATAACATGCGTACGCTGGGCGCGCAGAGTCCAGAAGCGCGTATCCGGATAGCACGTGAAACCTTGGAAATCTACGCGCCTATCGCCCAGCGGCTGGGTATGAACCTGATGAAAGCCGAGCTGCAGGATCTCGGCTTTCGCGCCATGCACCCATGGCGGCATGCGGTGTTGGCCCGCCGCATCCGCACCCAGCCGGTGGTGCGCCGCGAGGCGTTGGCGAAAATCGAGGCGCAGCTGGCGCAGCGGCTGAGCAAGGAAGGTTTCCAGTTCCGGCTGATCGGCCGGATCAAGTCGCCGTGGAGCATCTACACCAAGCTGCGCGCCGAGGGTAAAAGCTTCGCCCAGGTGATGGACATGTTCGGTTTCCGGTTGGTCGTGCGGTCGGTGCCGGAGTGTTATCACGCCTTGGGCGTGGTGCATTCGGTCTTCAAACCGGTCGATGGCCGCTTCCGCGATTTTGTCGCGATTCCCAAAGCCAACGGCTACCAGTCGCTGCATACGGTGTTGTTCGGCCCGTACGGTTCGCCGATCGAAGTGCAGATCCGCACCGAAGAAATGGATCTCATCGCCGAACGCGGCATCGCCGCGCACTGGTCCTACAAGCACGGCGGCGAGGCCAGCGGCGCCCAGAACCGCGCGCAATCATGGGTCGCGAACCTGATCGAGTCGCAGCGCGCCACAGGCTCTTCGCTGGAGTTCCTCGAAAACGTCAAGATCGACCTGTTTCCCGACGAGGTGTATCTGTTCACGCCCAAGGGCGACATCATGGCCCTGCCGCGCAACGCAACGACGCTGGACTTCGCCTATGGCGTGCATACCGACGTGGGCAACCACGCGGTGGCCTCACGCGTCGACAAGAAGCTGGTGCCGTTGCGCACCAAGCTCGCCAGCGGGCAGAGCGTGGAGATCATCACCGCGAAATCGGCGGCCCCCAAACCGGAATGGCTGGAATTCGTAGTCACCGGGAAGGCGCGCACCGCGATCCGTCACCAGCTCAAGCATCTCGAACACGAGGACGCGGTGCAGTTGGGCCACCGCATGATCGACCGTGCGCTGGAAGCGCTGGATACATCGCTGGACCGGCTGCCCCCAGCGCGTCTGGAGGCGTTTCTTGCCGATCACCGTTATCCGCGGCTTGAGGCGCTGCTCGCCGACATCGCGCTGGGCAACCGCATGCCGACCCAGGTCGCGCAGGTGTTGGCGCATCGTGTGCCCGACAAGCGCGATATCGTCGATATCGCGATCGGCGGCGCACATCAGGGCGAGAAGATCCTGATCACCGGCGCCGAACGCGGCGTGGTGACGTTCGCGAACTGCTGCATGCCGATTCCCGGCGATGACGTGATGGGCTATCACAGCGCCGGCCGCGGCATCGTGGTGCATCGCATGGACTGCGCCAATGTCGCTGAATACCGAAAATCGCCGGAGCGCTGGGTCGCCATCGGCTGGGACCGCCAGGTCAGCGGCGATTTCAACGTTGCGCTGCGGGTGGAAGTCGAGAATCGCCCCGGCGTATTGGCGCAGGTCGCTGCGGCCATCGCCCAGGCCGATTCCAATATCGATTCGGTGGAATATCTGGATCGCGACAACAACGTCGCGGTGATTCGTTTCGGCATCGAGGTCAGCGATCGCGTACATCTGGCCGAAGTGATCCGCCGCGTGCGCCGCCTCGGCGTGGTGCATGGTGTGCAGCGGATGTGACTGCTGATGTAACACAGCAAAGATGTAAATCCCCTCACCCTCGCTCGCATGCGCGAGCGCTTCCCTCTCCCGCATGCGGGAGAGAGTGCCCGACAAGGCGGGTGAGGGGGCGGGGTCAGACCGACAACGTTAAACTATCGAAGTCTTCATTTTCCGAGCGAACACCATGCCACGCGAATCCATCCATTCCGCCAATGCTCCCGCCGCCATCGGTCCTTACTCGCAGGCGACGCGCGTCGGCGACATGGTGTTTTTCTCGGGGCAGATTCCGCTGGACCCAAGTTCCGGCCTGATCGTCGAAGGCGATATCTCCGAACAGGCGCGGCAGGCGTTCGCAAATCTGCGCGCGGTCTGCGATGCCGCCGGCGGTTCGTTCGACGATATAGTCCGCGTCGGTCTGTATCTCACCGATCTTTCGGAATTCGCAGCGGTCAACGCAGTGATGCAGGCGGTCTTCGATGCGCCGTATCCCGCGCGTTCGACCATCGAAGTGTCGGCGCTGCCGCGCGGCGCGAGATTCGAGGTCGATGCGATCATGGTGCTGCGCTGACTGCATCCGTTTGAGCTGCGTCGCAGGGCATGACCGCACATCCGAATGCCGATGACATCGCCGCGCAGCCGCTGACCCGGCTGAACGGCGTTGGCGATGTCGTTGCCGAAAAGTTCGCCGCGCGCGGTCTGCTGACGCTGCAGGATCTGTGGTTTCATCTTCCGCGCCAATATGAAGACCGCACGGCGCTCACGCCGATCCGCGCGCTTCAGTCCGGTCTGCCGGCACAGGTGGAAGGTACGGTTGAGGCAGCCGAGCGCAGTTTTCGCGGCCGGCCGATGCTGCGCGTCGCGATCGGCGACGGCTCGTATTCGACGCTCGTATTGCGCTTTTTCCATTTCCGTTCGCAGCAGTTGGCGCAGTTCGCACCGGGCGCGCGTCTTCGCGTCTACGGCACGCCGCGACCGGGCCAGCAGGGCCTCGAAATCGTCCATCCCAGCTACCGTATTCTTGGCGATGCGGCCGATGCAGGCGATCCTGCGCTCAGCGACCGTCTCGATCCTGTCTATCCCGCCATCGAAGGCATTGGTCCGGCAGTGCTGCGCAAACTCATTGCACAGGCACTGCTGCGCCTGCCTGATGAAGGCGCGCTCGAGTTGCTGCCTGCGGACATGCTCGCCCGCGAATCGCTGTGCGCGGGCTTGCCGTCGCTGCGCGAAGCATTGCTGACCTTGCACCGCCCGCCGCAGGGCAGCGACCTGCAGGCACTGATGGCCGGCACGCATCCGGCGCAGCGCAGGATGGCACTGGAAGAGCTGCTGGCGCATCACCTCAGCCTGCGCCGTCAGCGCATTGCGATGCAGGCGCACACCGCGCCCGCTTTGCGCAGCGGCAAGCGGGTAGCGGCGCTGCGCAAAGCGCTGCCGTTCGCGCTGACCAAGGCCCAGCAGCGCGTCTATGCCGAGATCCGCGACGACCTTGCCAAACCGATGCCGATGCTGCGGCTGGTGCAGGGTGATGTCGGCAGCGGCAAGACGGTAGTCGCGGCGATGGCGGCGATGCTGGCCATCGACGAAGGTCGGCAGGCGGCACTGATGGCACCGACCGAACTGCTGGCCGAGCAGCATCTGACCAACCTGCGCGGCTGGCTGGAACCGCTGGGCGTGCGTGTGGTGTGGCTGGCCGGCAAAGTGAGCGGCAAGGCCCGCGAGGCCGCGCTTGCCGAGATCGCCAGCGGAGCTGCGCAGCTGGTGGTCGGTACGCACGCATTGATGCAGGAAGGCGTTGCGTTCCGCGATCTTGCGCTGGCCATCGTCGACGAACAGCATCGCTTCGGCGTGCATCAGCGGCTTGCGCTGCGCGACAAGGGCAGCGCGGGGACCAGCGTGCCGCACCAGCTGGTGATGACCGCTACGCCCATTCCGCGCACGCTGGCGATGGCCGCATACGCCGATCTGGATGTCTCCGCAATCGATGAACTGCCGCCGGGACGCACACCGGTGCAGACCGTGGTGCTGAGTGCGGAGCGCAGGCCGGAACTGATCGAACGCATCCGCGGCGCATGCGCCGAGGGCCGCCAGGCGTACTGGGTGTGCACGCTGATCGACGAGAGCGATGAAGTCATCGCGCAGGCCGCGCAGACTACGTTCGAGGCGCTGACCCAGCAGATTCCGGAACTGCGGATCGCACTGGTGCACGGACGGATGAAGTCCGGCGAAAAACAGAAGACGATGGCTGCATTCAAGACCGGTGAGGTGCAGCTGCTGGTCGCGACCACGGTGATCGAAGTCGGCGTGGACGTGCCGAATGCGTCGCTGATGATCATCGAGAACGCCGAGCGCCTGGGCCTTGCGCAGTTGCACCAGCTGCGCGGGCGCGTGGGCCGTGGCAGCACCGCGTCTAACTGCGTGCTGCTCTACCAGGCGCCGCTGTCGCAGATGGCGCGGCAGCGGCTGGCGACGATGCGCGAAACCAGCGATGGCTTCGTGATTGCGGAAAAAGATCTGCAACTGCGCGGGCCGGGCGAACTGCTGGGCACGCGCCAAACCGGAATCGCCGCGTTCCGCATCGCCGATCTGGGCCGCGACGCCGCATTGCTGCCCACCGTGCAGCGTCTTGGCGAAGCGCTGATGTCCGCCTCACCGGAGCTGGCCGAACGCCTCACCGTGCGCTGGATCGGCGGGGCCGCCCGATACGCCAGCGCGTGATCCGGCACGTCGATACGCAGGCGCTGTAATCACAGTCCGACCGCGGTCCGGGCGCGGCGGATGGGCTTGTGTTGCGAAGCTGCTGCCCCGATACGTCTTGTGAGTCTCAACGGAGTTGTGCGCATGAGTAGCGAACAGGTCAAGGTCACGCTCACCCAGATTGCGGATTACAGCTTCAACGTCAGTTTCGACCAGACCGATATTGCCGATCTGGTTACCGATGAGACGCCGCCGTTGGGCGGAAATCACGGACCCAATCCAAGCCGCATGCTGTTGGCGGCGATCGCCAACTGCCTGTCGGCAAGCCTGTTGTTCGCAATGCGCAAATACAAGAACACGCCGGGCACGATCCGGGCCGAAGTGCGCGGCACGCTGGGCCGCAACCCCGAAGGGCGGACGCGCGTTCAGCACGTCGATGTCGATCTGCATCTGCCCGACGCTGCCGCAAGTTACGACCAGTTCGAACGTATCCTGCAGCAGTTCGAGAATTTCTGCGTGGTCACCGAAAGCGTGCGCAGCGGAATCGAGATTGCGGTGCAGGTGCACGATGGCAGCGGCGAGGTGCTGCACAGCAGCGTCAACCAGGTCGGTGGCTAGCGCCGCGAAAACGATGCGTGCGTATGCCGCAATCGGCATAATCCACGGATGACGAAAAAACTTCCGCTGCTGATCGACACAGACCCGGGCGTGGACGACGCGCTGGCCCTGCTGATGGCTTTCGACTCGCCGCATCACGACGTGGTCGCGTTGACCATCGCTGCCGGCAATGTCGGCCTGGCGCACACGGTCGCCAATGCGCTGAAACTGTGCGAAGTCGCGGACATGAACGTGCCTGTGTTTGCCGGCTGCGATGCGCCGCTGCTGCATCCGGCGCCGGACGCCTCGTACGTGCATGGGCGCGACGGTTTTGGCGATATCGGGTATGCGCCGGCGACGAAACAGGCTGAGACCGAACATGCGGCGCTCGCGATGATCCGGCTGTCGCATGCGCATGCGGGCAAGCTCGTGGTGTGCATGCTCGGGCCGCTGACCAATCTGGCGGTGGCGCTGAAGCTTGACCCCACACTGCCGCAGCGCGTTGGCCGGATGGTGGTGATGGGCGGCGCGGTGACGGGGCAGGGCAACACCACGCCAACGGCCGAGTTCAATATCGGCTTCGATCCGGAGGCGGCGCATTTGGTCTTCGATGCGTTCGCGCTTGCCGGCAACGTTGTCGAGGTCGCGGATTGGGAGGCGGTGATCCGGCATGGCTTCCTGCATACCGAAGTCGAGCGCTGGCTGCAGGCGGATCATCCTCGTGCCCGGTTCTACGAGGCGATCTCCCGCAAGACCCGCGAATGGTCCGCAGGGCTGCGCGGTGAGCGTTGGCATGCGGCGGATGCGCTGGCCATGGCGCTGGTGGTCGCGCCGGAGCATAGCCTTGAGCGTGCCCTCCGGCCGCTGCGGGTGGAGCTGACCGGGGCGGAAACGCGCGGTGCGACGGTCGTCGACTGGAACCGCCGCAGCGGCCGTCCGGACAATGCCGAGATCCTGATGGCATACGACCAAGTGGCCTTCGAGGCCCTGATCCGCAAAGCTCTGCGCACAGATTGAGGGGACAGGCCGGGGGTCTGGTGAAGGCCGGGCCAGCGATATTGTCCGGCCTGTCATGCAAAGCTTGAGCGAGTGCGGTTGCGTCGCTATAATGCCCGGCTTTCCGCTCAACTCTGGTGCCGTCATGAAGGCCGACATCCATCCCGCTTATCGTCAGGTCGTGTTCCAGGACGTGACTTCGGACTTCAAGATCCTCACCCGCTCGACCCTTGGCAGCAAGGAAACGACGAAGTGGGAAGACGGCAACGAATATCCGTTGATCAAGGTCGAAATCTCCTCGTCTTCGCATCCGTTCTACACGGGCAAGCACAAGTTGATCGATACCAGCGGTCGCGTCGACAAGTTCCGCAAGCGCTACGGCAACAAGTAATCGCTAGAGCGCGATCCGGCCCGCCGATCAGGTGGGCCATGCGTTCCACGCGATGACCGTATGCAATTCGCAACGGCCGCCCACTGGCGGCCGTTGTCGCGTCCGTTGGTTGCCTGCCTGATGATTGTCTTTGACCAGAGTCCAAGGCCGGCGCGCGAATAACGATATGCGATAATCGCAGCTCGTCGCGACCGTGGTTGCGGCTTCCTTCCCCGAATGTCTCGCCGCCCAGCGGATCGACGTTCACGTCATTCAAGTTTCATGGGAGTGCGCCGTGTCTCAACAGGATTCCTCCGTTCCCACCCAGGTTACCGTGACCGCCGGCGAGAAGTCGGTCGTCCTGCCGGTGCATAGCGGCACTTTGGGCAATGCCTGCATCGATATCGGCAAACTGCCGAAAGAAACCGGTCTTTTTACCTACGACTCCGGCTTCATGGCCACAGCTTCGTGTCGGTCCGCCATCACCTACATCGACGGCGACAACGGCGTGCTGATGTACCGCGGCTACCCGATCGAGCAGTTGGCCGAGCACTCCAGCTTCGTCGAAGTCGCCTATCTGTTGATGAACGGCGAACTGCCTGACAAACAGCAATTCGCGACGTTCGAACACGAAATCACCCATCACACGATGATGCACGAGGCGTTCCATTCGTTCCTGTTCGGGTTCCGCCATGACGCGCACCCCATGGCGATGCTGGTCGGTATGCTGGGTTCGATGGCCAGTTTCTATCACAACGATCTGAATATCGAAGATCCGCAGCAGCGCCATCTGGCCGCGATCCGCCTGATCGCCAAAGTGCCGACGATCGCAGCCGCCTGCCACCGTTATTCGATCGGCTGGCCGATGCGTTACCCGCGCAACAATCTCGAATACACCACCCGCTTCCTGCACATGATGAAGGAAGTGCCGAGCGAGCCGCTGGAACTCAATCCGGTCGCTGCAAAGGCCCTGGACCTGCTGTTTATCCTGCACGCCGATCACGAGCAGAACGCTTCCACCTCGACGGTGCGTCTGGTCGGCTC
>JANOXT010000034.1:0-7194 GCA_031418555.1 Lysobacterales bacterium
TTCTGGGCTGCGTCGTGGTCGCTGCACTGTACGGCGCGTACAGCGTCAACAAGCGGATTTTCTATGTGCAGGGCGTGCCGGCGTTGGCGGCGATTGCGGCGGTGGTGTTGTCGCATTGATGGCGCAACGCCAGCGGTTGCGCACCGCAAACAGATCCCTCGCTGCGCTTTGGATCACGGATCAAGCATCGCGACTTCCGTCGCTCCCACAAAAAATGATCAGCGCTTCGGCGACAGCCACATCGAGATGGTGGCACGGAATACGGTGTCGCCTTTCGGATCGGCGACGATTACGTCTACGGGCAACGCGTAACCTTCGGCCGATACGATCACCGGAATCGATGGCGTCGCCACCGCGCGCATCGTGCCGACGGCTTTCTTGAGATATTCGACGGTCATGCCTTTCGGGATCCAGCGCATCGCGTCCGGCACCGATACCTCGGTCATCATCCCGCCGGCGAGTTCGGCCATGTTGCACAGCGCGATCGCGTGCACTGTGCCGATGTGGTTGGTGACTTTGCGGCGATGGCGCAGGATCACTTCGCAGCGGTTCGGTTCCAGCGTTTCGATATGCGGTGAAATGCTTGCGAAATAGGGCGCCTTGAAGCAGATCATGCGCGTGAACAGCCAGCCGCCGGCGGGCCAGCGCAGCAGGCGGCGGTAGAGGACGAGCGTCGCGTTGGCCATGTTCAGTCCTTCGGAAACGCGAACGGCGGGACATCCCGCCGTTCGTGATGTTGCATGGTGATCTGTAAGAAACTCAGGCGGCGGCGCGGTGACTGCCGGCGGCCGGCGCTTCGACATAGCCTGCCGAACGCAGCTCCCACGGCTCGAAGTCGTCCACCATGATCGTGTCGAGCGTCATCTCGCGCAGCTCTTCCAGCTGCTTGCGTTCGTCGGCGGTGATCCAGCCTTCGCGCACGCCTTCGCTCAGCTGCTCGGTGAATTCCAGCGCTTCGATATCGCTGTTCTTCAGCGCCTTGAGGAATTTGCGCTCCACAGGCTCGGCCAGAATCATCTTGGCCAGATAGCTGTTCACGCGGCCGGCCGGATTGTTCTCGCACGGTTCCAGGAACAGCCCTTCGGAGAGGCGGTCGCGCGCTTCGCACGGGGTCATCAGCAGCGCGGCGGCGCGGTGGCCCAAGCGGTCGCTCGGCGCTTCGGCGCGGCGGCCCCACGGAAAGATCACCGCCCATAGCAGCCAGCCGACCGGACGGATCGGGAAGTTGCGCAGCGCGCCGGACAGCGCCAGTTCGATCTTGTGGATCGCGTCGTGGAAGGCCCAAGCCAGGAACGGATGATCGGCGATCGGCCGGCCCTGGTCTTCGTAGCGCTTCAGCATCGCGCTGGCGATGTACAGATGGCTGAGCACATCGCCCAGGCGGCCGGACAGCGATTCCTTGAACTTGAGCTTGCCGCCGAGCAGCAGCATCGAGGTATCGGCCATCACCGCCAGCGCCGCCGAGTAGCGGTTCAGCTTGCGGTAGCAGCGGCGCGTGTATTCGCCGCCCGGCGTAGTGCCGATGCGCGAGCCGGTGAAACCGAACCACCATGCGCGCACCGCGTTGGAGATGGCATAGCTGATGTGCCCGAACAGGCTGCGGTCGAATTCGGTCAGGCGCTGCTTCGGGTCTTCAAGCTGCGCGGCTTTCATCTCCTTCATCACCCACGGATGACAGAGGATCGCGCCCTGACCGAAGATCATCAGACTGCGGGTCATAATGTTGGCGCCTTCGACCGTGATCGCGATCGGCGCGGCCTGCCAGCCGCGGCCGGCATAATTGCGCGGGCCGAGGATGATGCCCTTGCCGCCGTGGATATCCATCACGTCGCGCGAGACTTCGCGACCCATCTCGGTGCAGTGGTATTTGGAAATGGTCGACGGTACCGCCGGGTTTTCGCCGCGCGCGACCGCAGCCGCAGTGGCTTCGGACAGCGCGCTGGTCGCGTAAGCCTTGCCGGCGATGCGCGCCAGCGCTTCTTCGACGCCCTCGAAGCGGCCGACCGAGAGGCCGAACTGCTTGCGGATGCGCGCATAGGCGCCAGTCACGATTGCACCCATCTTGACGCCGCCGCTGGCGGTGGAGGGCAGGGTGATGGCGCGGCCGATCGACAGGCATTCCATCAGCATCCGCCAGCCCTGGCCGGCGCATTCTTCGCCGCCGATCAGCTGGCTCAGCGGCACGAACACGTCCTTGCCGATGATCGGGCCGTTCTGGAACGGCGAATTCAGCGGGAAGTGGCGACGGCCGATCTCAAGGCCAGCGGTGTCGCGCGGCACCAGCGCCAGCGAAATGCCGATGTCCTTCTTGTCGCCGAGCAGACCATCGGGGTCGTACATGCGGAACGCGACGCCAATGAGCGTGGCGACCGGCGCAAGCGTGATGTAGCGCTTGTTGAGGGTCAGACGGATGCCCAGCACCTTGGCGCCGTTCCACTCGCCCATGCCGACGATGCCGTAGTCGGGAATCGATGTGGCATCGGAGCCGGCGAACGGGCCGGTCAGCGCGAAGCATGGCACTTCGCGGCCGTCGGCAAGGCGCGGCAGATAATGGTTTTTCTGTTCATCGGTGCCGTAATGCATCAACAGTTCGGCCGGGCCCAGCGAGTTGGGCACACCGACGGTAGAGCTGAGTACGGTGGAGGACGGCGCCAGCTTCTGGATGACCTTGTGGTTCATGAGCGCAGAAAAGCCGAGACCGCCGTATTCCTTGGGAATGTTCAGCCCGAAGAACTTGTGGCGTTTGATGTAATCCCACAGCTCCGGCGGCAGATCGGCGCGGATGTGGGTGATCTCCCAGTCATTGGTCATCCGGCACAGGTCTTCGCAGGGGCCGTCGAGGAAGGCCTGCTCTTCTGCAGTGAGCATCGGCTTGGGCAGCGACAGCAGCTTGTCCCAGTCCGGTTTGCCCGAGAACAGTTCGCCTTCGAAGCCCACAGTGCCGGATTCCAGCGCGGTGCGCTCGGTGTCGGAGAGCGGCGGCAGCAGTTTGGTGTAGAACTTCAGCAGCGAAGAAGTGATCAGGTTCTTGCGCAGCGGCGTGATCAGCAGCGGTACCGCGATCAGCAGCATGATGCCGGTGGCGACGAGCGTCGCGGTCTGATGCGCGCCCAACAGCCAGCACCCGACCAACAGGGTGGCCGTGATCGCAGCCCATACCGCCAAACTCAGACGGTGATAGGCGGCGAAAGCGCTGCCGAGCAACAAGGCGAGGACAGGGGCGAGATAGTAGATGGCGATGCTCATGGTGCGCTCCGGCGGGCCAAGGCCCGGCGTGTGATGTACTTTGCGGACGACCGGCCGGTCGCTCCATACGCTTAAGTATGGATAAGCTGCTTGGCGGATGTCAATGTGCCGAAACCACTTCTAAAAAACGCTGAAATCGTAGTCAATCGATACTGTTCCGAACCCTTCCGTATGGTTACACTAATGTCATGACCAATGTTGCCGCGAAAACCGAACGTAACGGCCGCCTGAGCGCCGAAGATTGGGCGCAGGCCGCCCTGGATCTGATTGCAGAGCAGGGCGTCGCCGCCGTTGCTGTGGAGCCGCTGGCAAGGCGTCTCGGCGTCACCAAGGGCAGCTTCTACTGGCATTTTCCATCCCGGGATGCGCTGTTGGCCGCCGCGCTGGAACGCTGGGAGTCGGTCGAGCAGGAAACCGTGTTCGGCCAGCTTGAAGCGGTCAAAGATCCGCGCCAGCGCTTGCGCGCGCTGTTCCAAGTGGTCGCGCACGAAGTGAAATCGCACAAGGTCTACAGCGAGCTGCTGAAGGCGCTGGATCACCCTGCGGTGGGGCCGGTGATCGGCCGCGTGTCGCAGCGCCGTCTCGACTATCTCGCCGCGTCTTTCCGTCAGACCGGCCTGATGCGCACCGATGCCCAACATCGCGGCCGCCTAGCCTATGCCGCATATGTGGGCTTTCTGCAGCTCAGCCTGCAACTGCATCAACCGCGTCTGGCCCACGACGAGTTCGAGGCGTATGTCGAACACGTCATGGACACGCTGATTCCGGCTGTGCCGTCCGTTTCCGCCACTCGCGTCTGAGATTCCATCGCATGTTCCGGACGCTGGATGGAGCAATCAGAGTGTCAGCGGACCTCCGCCAACAACGGCTGCAGACGGAAAGCGTAAGCGTTTTCCCAAGGGCCGAATGTCTTCTCGCTCCATGTCCGCGTGTCATTCAGGACCGGGGCATAGCGCTGCCGGACCTCTCGCGCCTCGGCCGCGCGTTTTTCCTGGGTAAACCCCGCGCCTCGATGCTTCGCGTCGCGCTGCAGTTCGCGGTCGATGACATCCTTGGGGACGGGCATCGCCAAATCCGGCGCCAACCACGTCTGGGCAGCGGCGATCGCACGATGCGGATCGTCGAGGAAGGTCCTGGTGTCGAGATGACGCAGCCGCGGCGCGGAGGCGTCCTGCGACAGCGTTTCAATCATCGTCATCTGTACGTGCCAGACCAGTGCGGCCAGCTGCATCGGATGCGCCTGTGCCAGATCGATACCGCTGCGTTGCACCTGGACAGGATCGGGATTCAACCCTGCCAGCATCGCCAGCCATGGCGCTCTGCCCTGGTCGATTTTTTTCGCGGCGGACAGCAGGAACGCGGGAAGATCGCCGTGCAGAAGTACGCCGCGACATGCGGTTGCGGTGGACAGGAAATCGCTCGCCGCGCCAAGAAACGCATTGCTGGGTTTGTTGAACGTCGCCGACTCGCCTGCGAATCTGCGGTGCGACAGCGCTGCCGTGACTTCGATCAATTGACGCCAGACAGCAAGGTCGCCGTAGCGTTCGAGCAGCATCGCTCGCGCGCGCGGCAATCCCGAGTACAGCGGCAGCTCGCGCAACACCCGGGTCACTCCCGGATTCTGCAGGCAGCGCGCGAACAGCGTGGAGCAGCAGAAAGCGGTATGCAGCACCAGTCCCTGAGGTGCGGGCGTGGCGGTCGCCGTTGTCATCGCCACGCATACGCTGCTGACTTCGGCAAGCGGGAAGGTCGCGAAGGGCCGCTCTTGCAGCCATCGGCCGTTGATGAAAACCGAGGCGTCCATCAGATGGTCGTCGGCCTGCAGAAAAAACAGCGCGTTCTGCTCAGGATTAAAGCCGAAACTCAGCCAGTGAGCATCGCTCATCAGCGCGGTCAGATTCAGATCGGATGCGGTGCTGGGAGTGGGCACGATATTTCAACGGCTCGCTTGCAATTAAAATCACGATTCGGCAGAGATCCTGCCTATGGAGACCATTAATGTCGAGTGGCATTGAAAGCGCGAAACACTGGGTCGATGCCATGGTTCAGCTGACCCGGCCCGATGCGGTCCACTGGTGCGACGGCAGCGATGCCGAAAACGCAGCGTTGATCGCGAAGATGCAGGCCGACGGCACGCTGATCAAACTCAACGAGCACACCCATCCGAACAGCTGGCTGCACCGCTCGCATCCCGACGATGTGGCCCGCGTCGAGCACCTCACCTTCGTTTGCACTTCGCAGGAAGAGGACGCAGGCCCGAACAATCACTGGATGGCGCCCGACGAAGGCCATGCCACCATGGACGGCCTGTTCGATGGCTGCATGCGCGGCCGGATCATGTACGTGGTGCCGTATTGCATGGGGCCGATCGATTCGCCGCTGTCGCGCTGCGGGATCGAGATCACCGATTCGCCGTACGTGGTCGCGAACATGCGGATCATGACCCGCATGGGTGCCGCTGCGCTTGCGCGTATCGATCGCGAAGGCGGTTTCGTCAAAGGTCTGCATTCGATCGGCGAGCTGGATCCGAACCGCCGGTTCATCATGCATTTCCCCGAAGAACTGACCATCAAGTCGTTCGGTTCGGGCTACGGCGGCAATGCGCTGCTGGGCAAGAAGTGCCACGCGCTGCGCATCGCTTCGTATCAGGCGCGCAGCGAAGGCTGGCTGGCGGAACACATGCTGATTCTCGGCGTCGAAAACCCGCAGGGCGAAACGCACTACATCGCAGCGGCATTTCCGTCGGCCTGCGGCAAGACCAATCTTGCCATGCTGATTCCGCCGGAAGGTTATCGACAAGACGGCTGGAAGGTCACCACCATCGGCGACGACATCTGCTGGATGCGCCCCGGCGTCGACGGGCGTCTGTATGCGATCAATCCGGAAGCCGGCTTCTTCGGCGTCGCGCCCGGTACATCCAGCACATCCAACCCCAACGCACTGGCCACCATCCAGCACGACACCATCTTCACCAACGTCGGCCTGACCGCCGACGGGCAGCCGTGGTGGGAAGGCTTGGATGGCGGCGTGCCCGTCTACGATTGGCGCGGTCGTGACTACGATTACAGTGCGCCATCGACCACTCGAGGCCCCGCCGCGCATCCGAATGCGCGCTTCACCGTCAGCGCCAGACAGTGCCCATCGTATTCGCCGAAAGCCGAGGACGCGCAGGGCGTGCCGATCAGCGCGATTATCTTCGGCGGGCGCCGTGCATCGCTGGTGCCGCTGGTGTTCGAAGCCCGCGACTGGACCCACGGGGTACTGGTCGGCGCCGCGATGGGCTCGGAAACCACCGCCGCGGCTACCGGTGCGGTTGGCGTAATGCGCCGCGACCCGATGGCGATGAAGCCCTTCTGCGGCTACAACTTCGCCGATTATTTCGCGCACTGGCTGTCGTTCGACCAGACCGGTGCGAACCTGCCCAAAATCTTCCACGTCAACTGGTTCCGCAAGGGCGACGATGGCAAGTTTCTGTGGCCCGGCTTCGGCGACAACCTGCGGGTGATCGAGTGGATGATCGATCGCGTCAAGGGCACCGCCGCTGCCGTGGATACGCCGATCGGCGCGCTGCCGCGCGCAGAAGATCTGAATCTCGATGGCGTCGGGTTGTCCGATGAGGCCCGGGAAAAGCTGTTCGGCTTCGATCACGCGGGCTGGCAGGCCGAATTCGCCAGCATCGGCGCATTCCTCGACGAATATGGCCCGCGCATGCCCCCCGTGCTGAAGGCGGAGCAGACGCGGATTCTGGACGTTTTGAGCGGCTGAAGAGCATGCGTGAAGCACTGCGGCGCAGTCCGCGTGTGCTTGATCGATTGCGAGGCTCTAAACTGCCGCCATGTCGAATAAACAGCAGGCGCTTTGGCAGCAGGGCCAGCGCCATACCCAACAGCAGCAGTGGCGTCAGGCCGTGGCGTCCTACGAGGCCATCGTCGAGCACGACCGCAGTTT
>JANOXT010000035.1:0-4878 GCA_031418555.1 Lysobacterales bacterium
GCATGACCACACTCACGCGCGCGCTGTCGGCACCGCTCTCGCGCTGCGCGCCTGACGCCCACCCACCCATGAAGACCGCGGCGCCGGCAGCAGATAATCGCGGTACTGGCCCGGGTCGCCCTGCTCGCCGGCTTCGGCGGCTTTGATGATGTTGTAGACCTCGCGCGAGGTGACGTAATGCAGCACGTGGCGCTTGCCGTCGTTGTAGGCGGTTTCGAGATAGCGATGCATGGCATCGACCGGCTCGCCCAGCAGCGTGTCGATATCGTGTTCTTGGGTGCCGTGGGTATGGATTTTGACGAACACCCATTCCGGCCGGCCTTCGACATGCACGCCGGTCTTCACCCATAGATCCACGCGCGCCTGGGTGGGCGGGCAGTTCTTGCGGACATCGGCATTCTCGATGCGCGGCATCACCGCCATCCGACGCTCGCGCCAGTTCAGACCCAGTGGCCCCTGCACGATCATCAGGTCGCCGCTCACGCCGCCGCCCACTTTCACCGGGCTGCCGTGATTGTGCGACTTGGGCGCCTGCGGATCGTCGGTGGCGTAGTAGATGCTGTTGACTGCGGCGGTCTGGGTATCGCTGGGGGCCGAAGGCAAAGTGAAATCGGCGTAGCAGCCCAGCTCGCGCAGCAGGATCAGTTCGTTGTTGATCCCGCACCAGCGCCCATCGGCGCGCGAATTGTCCAGGCACCAGTTGCCGTGGATGAAACCGAAGCGCAGCTGGCCGGTGTCGGGGTCGCGCGGCAACGCGCCGTGCTGCTCGTGCAGCGTTTTGCAGAAGCGGCCGATCGATGCGCGGAAATTCTGCTCGGTATCGTTGTCGTGATGCAGATGCACCTCGATCTCGCCGTAGCCGTCGGCACACAGCGATGCGATCTTGTCGAGATGCTCCACCGCATATTCCTCTTCGGGATAGAAGAAGCTGTGCTGCGGCGGCCGGCCGTCGGCATCGCGATGACGCTCGGCCAGCGCACGGTACTCATCGCACCAGCGGTCGACGCGGCGCCGCTGGGTGTCGAGATCCGCGCCTTTCCACATCGGTTCGAAATGGTCGACGAAACAGAACATCACGTGCACCGGCCGGTCGGTCACGCTCGGCGCGCGGCGACGCAGATAGTCGCCGAACCACAGATGCATATTGCGCTTGCGCATATCGCGGGCGACCACGGCAACCGCAGCGGCAACGATCAGCAGCCCGCACAGTGCGATACCCATGATCGCGTTCAAGATCCCACCCCGCTGTTCCGATCCGTATCCATGCCATCCCCCCTGGAGGCTTGATGCCGATATGCAGTCATGCCGATGGCCGCAGCGACCCGAACGCAAATCCGTCCGCGGCCCATTCCGGCAGCATCGTCCGCAACAGCTGCAGCGAGAGCGCGCTGTCGTCGTGCATCAGCACGATCTCGCCGGCCCGCAGCGGATGACGCTTCGCCGAAGCGATCAAGGTCTCTGCCGGGCGCTTGCTGTAATCGAGACTGTCATAGGACCAATACGCGATGCGGCGACCGCGGCGGACGCAGTCCAGCACCATCGGTCGCGGCATCACTCCGCGCGGCGGACGGAAATCGTGCCGCAGCATCCCGTCGAACCCGGTCAGCAGCCGGTCGGCGCGCTCGATCTCCTCGCGCTGGGCGGCCAGATCGAGCTGGTCGAACTGCGGATGACTCCACGAGTGGTTGCCCAGGGCATGCCCTTCGCGGACGATGCGTTCGACCACGTCTGGGTACCGTTCCGCTTCGCGACCGATCAGAAAGAACGTCGCCTTGGCGCCATGCGCCGCGAGCAGATCGAGCAGTACCGGCGTGTGCTCGGGGTGCGGGCCGTCATCGAAAGTGAGATACAGAACGCGTGCATGCTGCGGACCACGGGTCAACACCCAACGGTTCGGCAGCCAGCGCAGCAATTTCAACTTTTTGGGGCGGGGATTCATGTTTTCAATCGTGTTGAAACGGGTGGATCCCGGGGCCATGGCGCCGGGCACACCCGCAAAGGCGCGCAATGATGCCGGAAATCATGGCCGGCCGTCGCGGTAAAGCGCGTCGTAACGCGCGGCCATCGTTTCGATCGAGGCTTCGCGCAGCGCCCAGTCGCGTCCGGCCTGGCCCATCCGCGCGGCGCGCGCCGGTTCGCGCAGGATGTCGACAATGGCGCCGGCCAGCGCCTGGTCGTCGGCGGGCGCGACGATGAGACCATTGTGGCCGTCGACGATAATCTCGCGATTGCCGCCCACGTCCGTGGCCACGACCGGCAGACCGCTGGCGCAGGCTTCCAGCAGCGCCATCGAATAGCCCTCGCTGAGCGACGACAGTACGAACAGATCGAAGCCCTGCAGCAGCTGGCGCACGTCGCTGCGATCGCCGAGAAACCGGACCGTATCGCCGATGCCCAGCGCTGCAGCCTGCGTCTGCAGCGTTTCGCGCAGCGCGCCATCGCCCACCAGCACCAGCGCACTGTCGGCATGGGCGGCATGCGCCCGCGCGAAGGCGCGCAGCAGCGTCGACTGATCCTTGACCGGATTGAGCCGGCCGACGGTGCCAACGATGCGGGCGTTCGGCGCAAGGCCCAGCACATTGCGCAGCGCCGCGCGTCGTTCTTCAGACGCGCATGAGAACGCATCGACGCGAATGCCGTTGGGCACCGCCAGCAGACCGCGCCGCGGAACAACGCCCTGCTGCGCGAAACGCAGCCGGGCCGCCTCGCACACCGCTGCAACTACATGGGTACGGCGCATGGTCCGGCGGTACAGCCATTCGCCGCGACTGCCCGGCTGCGCAGCGCCCATGCCGTGGCGGGTGTTGACGATGCGCGCCAACGGCAGGCCGGCCGCCGCTGCAACCGTGTGGTAGTGCGCGTTGGCGTTATGGGTGTGCACCACCGCGCCCGGTACCGCACGCAGCCACGCACGCAGCCGCAGCACTGCGCGCAGATCGAAGCCGCCGCGCTTGCGGCAGGCATGCACGGGGATTCTCTGCGCTTCCAGCTCATGCGCGAGCGCACCTGCCGCGTACAGACACGCGACGCGGCAGCGATGCCCCGCCGCGCGCTGCACGGACGCAAGGTCGATCACCATGCGTTCAAGGCCGCCGCGTTCCAGATTCTCGACCACGTGGACGATGTCGAGCGCAGACCCGGCGGCTTTTTTGACAATGCTCACGTCGGTCGTGCTTACGTCGGCCGTGCTCACGTCGGCCGTGCTCACGTCGGCAACTCGCAGACGGTGACTCTGCGCTTGCCGCTGGCGGTCAGCGCGATCGCATCGACAGTCTCGAATGCGATGGTGATGCGGTCCCCGGCCAGCTTGCGGATCCCCTCGCGGATGAGGTCATGCACTGAGATATCGTAGTTCGCATCGGGGACCAGCCGGACCAGCAGAGTATCCAGTTGGCGCTGCACCACCTGGTACTGCTTCACGCCATTGACCGCCAGAAACAGGTAGACGATGTATTCGCCGGGCAACAGCCGGCCATCCTGCAGGCGCAGCGCATCGAGCTTGCGCCCGTCGACCTTCGCCAGCTTCGGCAGCCCGCGGCCACATACGCAGTGCGCATGGCCGGGCGTGCCCAGATCGCCGTTGAGGTAACGCATCAGCGGCATGCCGAGGTTGTGCAGGTCGGTAATCACCAGTTCGGCAGGGCCGCTGTGCGGCATTCCGGCGGCGGCGCCGTGAAACTCGACGTGCAGATGATCGGTGTTGATATGCAGCCCGTCGTGCGCCTCGCATTCGGCAGCGATCAGCATGAACTCGCGGCAGCCGTAGGTATCGTAGGCCGGCGCGCCGAACACGCGCTGCAGCCGTTCGCGCTGATGCGGATGCAGCGCCTCGGCCGCGCCCAGAATCCGCTGCGGACGGTGGATGCTGCGGCCGTTGCGTTCGATCCAGTGCGCCAATTCCACCAGCGGACCGACATACGACACGATGGTCTCCGGCTTGAAGCGGTCGATGGCATCGGCGTATTCGCGCATGCGCTGTTCGTTCATGTCGAACGCATTGAGCATGCGCCGGTTGAACGCGGCGTGATACAGACGATCCTTGAACAGTTGAAAACCAGCCGGCGCCGCCACCGGCGCGCCCCACAGATACACGGTGGGCTGGCCCAGATGCGCGCCCGACCATCCGTAGCCGCGATACATCACCGCGACCCGGCGTTCGTAGCTCTCGCGGGTGTAGCCGAAGCGCATCGGCTCGCCGGTGGAGCCTCCTGTGCTTTTGAAATACAGCTTGCCGCGATAGGCGGGCGCGATCATCGCATCGAAGTGCTTGCGGATGTCCGGTTTGGTCAGCAGCGGGAGCTTCGCGTAGTCGCCGCGATCCTGGATATCGGCCGCGGACGCCACCCCGGCCTGCCCCCACCAGTCGCGATAGAACGGGACTTGATTCCAGCAATGCGCGATCAACCGCTGCAGTTTTCGCCACTGGATCGCATCGATCTCATCCGCGGAGCGCCACTGATCGCGCTCGTACTCGCGCAGATAGGCCAAGGTGCTGCGCCGACGCAGACCGGACTCGTACGCCGGATACAGCACGCGCCGGAATGCGGATTCGTACAGACCGCTCATGCGGGCACCGCCGCGCGCGCATGCGCCCATGCCAGCAGGCGCGCGCCAAAACGCGGCTGACCCCGCAACAGACGCTGGTGCAGCTGCTGCATGTGCGCGATATCGTTGCGCGACCAGCAGCCCAGCGACAGCGTCAACGGCAGATACAGCGCCCCGCCGATCGCCGCGCCGACCGCCAGCGCGGCCCATGCCGGCAGATGCGGCACCAGCGGCCACAGCGGCAGCACCGCCAGTACGCTGGCCAACAGCGTGCGCAGGATGCGCGGCCAGTCGGGCGATACGCCGCTGACGCGAGTGGCCATGGTCAAGTAG